>DATACN010000345.1:0-6245 GCA_036258995.1 Thermoleophilaceae bacterium
GCCAGCAGGGCCAGCGCGATCCCGGGCACGTAGAGCGAGGCCGAGTCGAAGGTCGCCGCCGCCAGGCAGAGCGCAACGCCGAGGGCGGCGGCGGCGAGCGCCCGGGTCACGGCGACCCGCGCCTCACGGCAGCCGGCCCCGCGGCCACCGCCTCACAGCGCCGGCACCCGGTCGAGCGCGTCGCGCACCACCGCCGCGCGCTCGTCGCCGGCGGCGTCCGGCGCCAGGAGGACGCGGTGGGTGAGGACCGACGGGGCCAGCGCCTGGACGTCGTCCGGCAGGGCGTGGTGCCGTGCCTCGAGGGCGGCCAGCGCCTTGGCGGCGCGGAACAGCATCAGCCCCGCCCGCGGGCTCGCCCCGAGCTCGACCCGCGGGTCGGCACGGGTCGCGTCGAGCACGCTGACGATGTAGCGGCGCAGCGCGTCGCTGCCGTGCACCGCGGCCGCCCCCGCCTGGGCGGCCAGCACGTCGCCCACGTCGGCGACCGGCTCGAGGTCGAGCACCCTGTCGTGGTCGGCGTGCGCGGCGAGCATGTCGGCCTCGGCCTCGGCCTCGGGGTAGCCCAGCGAGACCCTCACCATGAAGCGGTCGAGCTGCGCCTCCGGGAGCGGATAGGTGCCCTCGTACTCGATCGGGTTCTGGGTGGCCAGCACGATGAACGGGCGGGCCAGCTCGTGCGTGTGCTTGTCGACGGTGACGTGCCGCTCCTGCATGCACTCGAGCAGGCCGGACTGGGTCTTGGGCGAGGCGCGGTTGACCTCGTCCACCAGGACGACGTTCGCGAACACCGGCCCGGGCCGGAACTCGAACCGGTTCTCGCGCTGGTTGAAGACGTTGGTGCCGACCACGTCGGCGGGCAGCAGGTCCGCCGTGCACTGGACGCGGGCGTATTCGGCGTCGATCGACCGGGCGAGCGCACGCGCCAGGGCGGTCTTGCCGACTCCCGGGTAGTCCTCGATCAGCACGTGGCCCTCGCCGATCAAGGCCACGAGCAGGTCGCGCATGACCCCCTCCGGCGCCTTGACCGCGCGGGCCATGTTCTCCTTGAGGCGCGCCCCGAGCTCGGCTACCGCAGGGGGATCGAGCTCCGGGACGGTGGCCATGCCCCCATGGTAGGGGGCACCCCCTTTACGTCTGCGTAGGTTCCTCCCCGGCGGCGAGCTCCCGCACCGCGGCCTCGGGGTCCTCCGCCCGCATCAGCGACTCCCCTATCAGGACGGCGTCCACGCCCACCTGCTCGAGCTCCTCGATCTGCTCGCGGTAGCGGATGCCCGACTCCGACACCACCGTCTTGCCGGCCGGCACGTCGGCGAGCAGGTCGAAGGTCCGTTGGAGGTCCACGCTGAAGTCCTCGAGGTCGCGGTTGTTGATCCCGATCACATCGACGTCCAGCTCGAGCGCGACCTCGAGCTCCTCGTCGCGCCCGATCTCGACGAGCGCGTCGAGGTCGAGGTCGCCGGCCAGCGCGTAGAGGTGGCCGAGCTCCTCCGGCCGCAGCGAGCCCGTGACCAGCAGCACCGCGTCGGCCCCCGCCGCCTTGGCCTCGAACAGCTGGTAGGGATCGACCGTGAAGTCCTTGCGCAGGATCGGCAGCTCTGTGGCGGCGCGGGCCTCGCTCAGGTCGGCCAGCGAGCCGCCGAAGTGCTCCTCCTCGGTGAGGACGGAGATGGCGGCCGCGCCGCCGCGCTCGTATGCCTGGACGATGTCGCTGCAGCCGGCGCCCTCGCGGATCGGGCCGGCGGACGGCGAGCGGCGCTTGTGCTCGGCGATCAGCGAGGTGCCGGGCCGCGCAAGCGCCTCGGCGAAGGGCCGGCCCTCCCTGCCGCTGCCGACCTCGGCCTCCAGCCGCTCGAGCGGAAGCTCTCTCTTGCGTCGCTCGACGGCCTCGCGCGTGGCGAGCACGAGCCGCTCGAGCCCCGGGCCGTTCAAGCGCCGCCCCCCAGCTCGCGCGAGCGCGCCACGTAGCGCTCCATGACCTCGCGGGCCGCGCCGGAGTCGATCGAGCGCTCGGCGGCGCGCACGCCCTCGCGCAGCGTGTCCGTTCCCCCGCCCGCGTATATCGCGGCGCCCGCATTCATCACGGCCAGCGATCGCTCCGTACCCGGTGCGCCGTCGAGCACGTTCCGGAGCACCTGCGCGTTCTGCTCGGGGGTGCCGGCTCCCACGGCGCCGTCGGCCGCGGGCTCGAGGTCGACCTGCTCGGGGGTCACCTCGTACCCCTCGATCCTCCCGCCCTTCAGCTCCACGACCCGGGTTGCCCCCGACGCGCTGAACTCGTCGAGCCCATCCGCGCTCGACACTACCAGCGCCACCTCCGTGCCGAGCTCTCCGAGCGCCGCCGCGATCGTGTCGAGGAAGGCGGGGTCGGAGACCCCGATCACCTGGCGGCGGGCGCCGGCGGGGTTGGTCAGCGGGCCGAGGAAGTTGAAGATCGTGCGGACCGCGAGCTCCTTGCGCACCGGCACGACGTGCTTCATCGCCTCGTGGTGGCGAGGAGCGAACATGAACCCGAAGCCCAGCTCCCCGATGCAAGCCGCCACGGCCTCGGGGTCGAGGTCGATGCGCGCGCCCAGCGCCTCGAGCACGTCGGCCGAGCCGCACTGGCTGGTGGCGGAGCGGTTGCCGTGCTTGGCCACGCGGATGCCGGCGCCGGCGGCGATCAGGGCCGCGGTCGTCGAGACGTTGAACGTCGGCCGGCCCCCGCCGGTCCCGGCGGTGTCGACGAGCTCCCCCTCGCCGGCATCCACCTTCAAAGCGAGCTCGCGCATGGTCCGTGCCAGCCCGGCGATCTCGGCCACGGTCTCGCCCTTGGTCCGAAGCCCGACCAGGAACGCCGCCGTCTGCGCCTCCGACGATCTCCCCTCCATCACCTCGCGCAGGACCGCGGCCGCCTCGTCGCCTGACAGGTCCTCGCCGGCCGCCACGCGGTCGATGGCCTCTGTCAGGACGGGGTTAGGCATCGACGAAGTTGCGAAGCAGCGCCTTGCCGTCGTCCGTCAGCACCGACTCCGGGTGGAACTGCACACCTTCGGCCGGCAGCTCGCGGTGGCGAAGGCCCATCACGACCTGGCCCGAGCGGGCCGAGATCTCCAACTCCGGCGGCAGCTGCGGGTCCACGACCAGCGAGTGGTAGCGGCCGGCCACGAGCGGGGATTCGAGGCCGCTGAAGATCGTCCTGCCGTCGTGCTCGACCTCCGCGACCTTGCCGTGCACGGGCTCGCCCCGCACCACCCGGCCTCCGAACGCCGTGGCCAGGGCCTGGTGGCCCAGGCACACCCCGAGCACCGGCGTCCCCGCCTGCGCGAAGCGGCGGATCGCCTCGACCGAGAGGCCGGCATCCGCCGGCGTGCCGGGCCCGGGGGTGACGACCACCCGGTCCGGGCGCCGCTCGAGCAGCGCGTCCACGTCGCTGCGCATCACCTCGGGCTCCGCGCCCAGCTCGCCCAGGTACTGGACCAGGTTGTAGGTGAACGAGTCGTAGTTGTCGACGACGAGCACGCTCATTGCCAGTCCCCCTGGGCGCACGCCAGCCGCAGCGCCTCGAGCACGGCGTCGGCCTTGGCCTCGGTCTCGCGGACCTCGTAGTCCGGGTCGGAGTCGGCCACGATGCCCGCGCCGGCCTGGACGTGGACCTGCCCGTCCCTGACGAGGGCGGAGCGAATGTAGATGCAGGTGTCGAGCTCGCCCGTGTAGCTCAGGTAACCCACGGCTCCTCCGTAGGGCCCCCGCTTGCTCGGCTCGAGCTCGTCGATGATCTGCATGGCGCGGATCTTCGGCGCGCCGGAGAGCGTGCCCGCCGGCAGCGACGCGCGCAGGGCGTCGAGCGCGCTCACACCTTCCCGCAGCGTGCCGGACACCGAGGAAACGATGTGCATCACGTGCGAGTAGGTCTCGATCGCCATCAGCTCGTCGACCTGCACGGTTCCGTACCGGCAGACCCGGCCCAGGTCGTTGCGCCCCAGGTCCACGAGCATCACGTGCTCGGCTCGCTCCTTCTCGTCGGCCAGAAGCGACCGCGCACGCTCCAGGTCCTCGGTCGTGCTGCCCGCCCGCGGCCGGGTCCCTGCGATCGGCCGCTGCTCCACTCGCCTGCCCGAGACCTTCACCAGCGACTCGGGCGACGCGCCGGCGATCTCGAAGTCCTCGAAGTCGAGGAAGAACATGTAGGGGCTCGGGTTGACCGTGCGCAGGCCGCGATAGATCGAGAACGCGTCGACGGGGCAGTCGCCGCTCCAGCGCTGGCTCGGGACCACCTGGTAGACGTCGCCCGCCCGGATGTACTCCTTCGACCGGTCGACCGCGGCGGCGAAGCCCTCAGCGCCGATGTCGGAGGTGAGCTCGGGCGGCTCGCGCCGGCCGCCCTTGCCGCGCGGCGCGGGGCCGGCCAGCCGCTCTCGCACCTCGGCGATCGCGGCGGCCGCCTCGCCGTAGGAGCGGTCCACGTCGTCCTCGACGAACACGCTCGCCAGCACGGTGACCTCGTGGCGCAGGTGGTCGAAGGCCAGCAGCAGGTCGGTGACCATCAGCGCCAGGTCGGGGACACCCACGGGGTCGGGATTGGGCTCTCCCACCGTCGGCTCCTCCAGCCGCACGAGGTCGTAGCCGAACATCCCGACAGCTCCGCCCGCGAACGGCGGGAGGCCTTCCAGCGGGGCAATCCGGTAGCGGCCGAGCTCCTCCTCGACGAGCCGATACGGGTCGGGCTGCTCGTCGAGCTTCAGGCGGATGACCGTTCGCGGCCGAAAGCCCAGAAACGACCAGCGACCCACCCGCTGCCCCTGCTCCGCCGACTCCAGCAGGAACGAGGGCCCGTCGCCCCGCAGCTTCAGGTAGGCGGAAACCGGGGTTTCCGTGTCGGCCACGAACGTGTGCCGCAGGGGCACGAGCGTGTGCTCCCTCGCGAGCTCGCGCACCTCGTCGAGGCTCGGTGACAGCTCGAGCTCTGCCGTGTCAGCGGCGACGGCCATTGAGCACTTCGAAGGCGTCGGCCACGCTGAGGCCGCGCGACGCCAGCAGGACCTCGAGGTGGTACAGGACGTCGGCGGCCTCCTCGGCCAGCCGCTCGTCGCTCTCGCCGGCAGCGGCGCGGGCCGCCTCCTCCGCCTCCTCGCGCACCTTGTCGCCGATCCGAGACGGGTCGCTCAGCAGCTCGGCCGTGTAGCTCGCCTCCGGGGCGCCGTCGCGCCGATCAGCGACCACTCGCTCGAGCGCCGGCAGCGCTTCATGTGGCGCGGCTGACAGGTCGCCATTGTGAAAGCAGGTCCGCTCCCCGGTGTGACAGGCCGGCCCGGCCGGCTCAACAAGCGCGAGCACGGCGTCGCGGTCGCAGTCGTAGCGCAGCGCCACGAGCCGCTGGACGTTGCCGGATGTCTCCCCCTTGCGCCACAGCTCGTCGCGGGAGCGGCTCCAGAAGTGCATCTCGCCCGTCTCCCGCGTGCGCCGCAGCGCCTCCTCGTTCACGTAGGCAAGCGTGAGCACCTCGCCGGTGCGCGAGTCCTGGACCACGCACGGAGCGAGCCCGCGCTCGTCGAAGGCGATCTCGTCCATCGACGCGATTGTCGCAGTCAGCCGCTGGGTTCCCGGTTCGTCCGCGCTCTGCGCGCGATCACGGCTTGTCCGGACACCAGGCAGCCACCGGTCACGCCTACCGGGTCGCCAGGAGACGATGCGATCGATACGTGGGTCACCTCGATGCTCCCCTTGGTGCCAAGTGTGAGCTGCCAGTCCTGGAACGAGGTTCGCCTGCGAGAGCGAACCACCATCAGGCCGCCGCCATCCATGCGCTCCGCCCTGGTCGACCTCGCAGTGGATCCAACCACCGCGTGGATGGTCGCGCCGCCAGCGTGGCGGAAGCTCACTTCGGCCCGGCCCTCGGGGCACCTGACACGGAACCTGCCCATCCGACGAATCGTCAGGAACCGCGTCGCCGCGTCGGTCGGGCCAAGGCGCAGGTCAGCCGCGATCACGCGCTGCCGGGCCTGGGCGGAGTCCTGGCTCGGGGCCACATCCCGCCCGCACCCGGCCGCCAGCGGGGCGAAAGCCAACGCAACTATGCATTTCCTGCGCACACGCGAATTATTCACTCGATCCCAAGCCTGTCCAGGAGGCCCTCGTCGCGGCGCCAGCCCTTCCGCACTCGTACGTTCAGGTCGAGGTGGACGCGGCGGCCCAGCTCTCGTTCGATCTCCTGGCGCGCGGCGGTTCCGATGGCCTTGATCATCCGGCCGCCGGCGCCGATCAGGATG
>DATACN010000346.1:0-5877 GCA_036258995.1 Thermoleophilaceae bacterium
GGCCACGCTCGCACCGCGCGCCGCCAGCTCGCGCGCGGTCGCCGCGCCGAGGCCCGAGGCGCCGCCGGCCACCAGGGCGCCGGCGCCTTCCAGCTTCATGGTGTCCGGGCGCTCAGCCCTGCTCGCTGACCCGCTCGATGAGGAAGGAGATGCGCACGAGCGCCCGCCACTCGGTCAGGTCCTCGCCGCGCAAGCCGGTCGAGACCACGTCCACGGCCTTGATGTTGCGCAGCGAGCCCTACGCCTCCTCCAGCGCCGCCTGCACAGCCGCGTCGGATCCGTCGGGCGAGCTTCCGACGACCTCGATGATCTTCGTTACCGGCATCCCCTCGACCTCCTCGTTGTGGGTTCGCAGGAAACCTAACCGGGCTCAGGACCCCGGGGCAAGCGCCTCGACCAGCTCGCCGTAGATGTCTGCGCCGACGCCGGTGCCCGGTCCTCCGCCTGGCACCAGCAGCAGCACCGGCACCGTGACGCCCCGCTCCCGGTACTGCTCCAGCCGGGCACGCTGGGCATCCGGCTCGCCGAGCACGAAGATCTCCTCGATCAGCTCCTGCGGCGCGACTTCGAGCGCCTTGCCGCGGTCGCCCGAGCGCCAGGCCTCGACCATGGGATCGATGTCGTCGCCGTAGCCGAGCCAGCGGAAGAACTGCTCGTAGACCGGCACGGTCGCGTAGGCGCAGAAAATCCAGCGGGCGATGCCGATCGTCTGCTCGGGGTCGCCCTGGATGCAGAAGAAGCGGCAGAAGGCGTCGGTCGACCCCTCCTCCTTTCCGCCCTCGCGCTCGCCCTTTCGTACCTCCTCGAGCACGGTGTCGACGTTCGACAGCGGCAGGAAGTTGAGGAACACGCCGTCGCCGAGCTCGCCGGCGGTCTGGAGCATGCGCTCGCGCAGCGCGGCGATCACGATCGGAACCGGCTGCTCCGGCGGCAGCTCGAGCTTGAAGCGGCCCTCGCCGGCGCGCTCGCCGGCCAGCGCGGCGCGCAGGAACTCCACCGTCTCGCGCACGCGCGTGCGCGGGCGCTCGAACGGGATCCCGTTCCAGCGCTCCACGATCACGTTCGAGGACGATCCGATGCCCAGCGAGAAGCGGCCGCCGCTCAGCTGCTGCATCGACGCGGCGTGCTGGGCGAGCACGCCGGGTCCGCGCGTGAAGACGTTGACGACGCCGGTTCCGAGCTGCATCCGCTCCGTGCAGGTGGCTGCGACGGCAACCGGCGTGAAGCCGTCGTGCCCGGACACCTCGCCCGGCCAGCCGTCCGTGTAGCCGGCCTGCTCGGCGGCGCGGATTACGGGCGCGGCCTCCCCGAGCGACAGCCCGGGGAGGTCGAGAGAGAGTCCCCAGCGTCGCTCGGCCACGGTGGCGGCAGCCTATCCCAGGGTGTAGGTTCCGCAGCGATGGAAGCCTCGAGGATCCGAGGGCACGGCGGCTACCTGGAGCTCTCGCGGCTCACCATCGGGGAGTTCCTCGGGATGGCCGGAGCTCTGCTGCTGCTGGCGTCGTTGTGGATGCCCTGGTTCTCGACCGACGGGGCCAACGAGAACTCGCGCATCGGCAGCGAGGAGGATCCCGTCGCCGTCTCCGGCGACAGCGCCAACGCCTGGGAGGTGTTCGGCAGCCTCGACTGGCTGCTGCTGGCGGCCTGCACGGCGCCGTTCATCCTCACCTGGATCGTGGCGCGCGGCCACGAGCTGACCTGGAAGCCGGGCGAGGTGACGATGCTGGTGGGAATGACCGCCTTCGCCCTGATCCTCTGCAACGGGATCATCCTCGGCAAGCCCGAGCCGGGCACCGGCGTCTCGCTCGACACGGGCTGGTTCGTCGGTCTGGTCGCCTCTGTCGGCCTGATGCTCGCGGGCTTCCTGCGCCAGGCGCTCCACGGCGACGTAAGGAAGCCACCGGGTGTCCTCTAGCGGCGAACGAGATGCTTCTCTGGTGGCGGACGGCACGCGCCCCGACCGCAACCTCGCGCTCGAGCTCGTTCGGACCACCGAGTACGCGGCCCTGGCCTGCGCGCGCTGGATCGGCCGCGGCGAGAAGGAGAGCGCCGACGGGGCGGCCGTCGACGCGATGCGCAAGCTGCTCGACACCGTCCGCATGGACGGCGTCGTCGTCATCGGCGAGGGGGAGAAGGACGAGGCGCCGATGCTCTACAACGGCGAGCACATCGGCGACGGATCGCCGCCGGAGGTCGACATCGCCGTCGACCCGCTCGAGGGCACCGAGCTGTGCGCGAACGGAATGCCGAACGCGATCGCCACGATCGCGCTGTCGGACCGGGGCACGATGTTCGACCCGGGGCCGTGCGTGTACATGATGAAGATGGCCACCTCGCGCGACCTCGCGCACCTGCTCGACCTCGACCGCCCGATCGCCGACACCCTCGAGCTGATGGCCAAGGAGAAAGGCACGAGCGTCGGCGACCTGGTCGTGATCATGCTCGACCGTCCGCGCCACGAGGAGATGATCCGGGACGTGCGCGGGGCCGGCGCGCGCATCCGCCTGATCCCGCACGGCGACGTGTCGGCCTCGCTCGCGGCAGTCACCGAGGGCGGGCCGGTCGACCTGCTCTGGGGCATAGGAGGCACGCCGGAGGGCGTGCTCTCGGCCGCGGCGATCCAGTGCGTCGACGGGCAGATCCTCGGCCGGCTCTGGCCGCGCAGCGACGAGGAGCGCCAGGCGGCGCTCGACGCCGGCTACGACCTCGAGGAGGTGCTCGACAAGGACCGCCTGGTGTCGGGCCAGAACGTGTTCTTCTCGGCCACCGGCGTCACCGACGGCGAGCTGCTCGCCGGCGTGCACTTCGAGCGTCGGGGAGCGACCACCGAGTCGATCAGCATGCGCTCGCGCTCGGGCACCGTGCGGCGGGTGACCGCTCGCCACGACCGCGACAAGCTGGCCGAGGTCATCGGGGAGCCTGCGGGCTAGGCGCCTTCAGCGCGCCCACCACCGACGGCTCGAGGTCGAGCCGGGCCAGCGAGCGAAGGAAGGCATTCGTGACCACGACGTGCAGGCGCAGTTGGGTAGCGCGGTAGATGGCCCGGCCGATCCGCGAGAACCAGCCCCAGCCGGCGATCATCGGGTAGAAGTTCTCGACCTCCGAGATCACGGTCACCTTGGCGTCGCCGGAGGGCGGCTCGTCCCCGTCGCTGCGTCGGAATACCGACAGCTTCAGGTAGCCGCGGCCGCGCCCTGCCGGGGCCACCAGCACGCCCCGCTCGATTCGCCAGGTCACGCTGCCGAAGTCTGAGCCGACCTCGTACTCCGGCCTGTGGAACCGAAGCAGCACGAACGGGCGAGTCAGCAGCACGACCTGGCGTGAGTCGGGCGTGTACAGCACCCGCAGCAGGCCGAGGGAGATCCGGGTGAGGAAGCGCCAGTACGTGCGGGCCAGGCGCTCCAGGTACTCCGGCGTCCAGAGCCGCTCCAGCTCCGCGCGCGGGAGCGTGACCTGCGCGACCTGCATCGAGTCGACGCTGCCGTCGGGGGCGTGGCGCGAATCGGGCGCCTCGAGGATCTGCACGCGCGCGCGTGCCCGCCTCCGGCTCGCGATGGCCTTGCGGGGGTCGCGCGTCCTCATAGGAGCTCCAGCTCCACCCGCTCGCCGGCCGCGAGCTCGCCCTCGCCGGCGGGTATCAGCGCGAGGGCGTCGGCTCCCAGCATCGAAGTCAGCATGTGGGAGTCCTGCCCGCCCGTGAGCGCTGCCCGCCGGCCGCCCCCATGTGTTTCCTCCAGCCGCACGCGCAGGACCTGGTCGCGCCTTTCGTTTCGGGCGACTGGGTGGGCCAGCTCGGCCTCGGCACGCCGCGGCTCGGGCGAAGCGCCCTGCAGCGCCAGCAGCGCCGGGCGCACGAACAGCTGGAAGGTGACCATCGCCGAGACGGGGTTGCCGGGCAGGCCGAAGGCGAGCAGCCCGTCGCGGACCCCGAACCAGGTCGGCTTGCCGGGCTTGAGCCGCACGCCCCAGAAGCGCTCCTCGACCCCCAGCTCCTCCAGCGCCGGCTTGACGTGGTCGTGGGGGCCGACCGAGACGCCGCCCGACACGCACACGACCTCGGCGCCTTCGATCGCGCGCTCCAGGGCGGCGCGCGTGGCCCCGGGCTCGTCGGGCACGGTCTCCGATAGCTTCGGCTCGGCGCCGGCGGCGCGCGCCTGGCCCGCCAGCGCCCAGGTGTTCGAGCTGTAGATGCGCCCCGGGCCCAGCGGCTGGCCGGGCTCCGCCAGCTCGTCCCCGGTCACCACGAGCGCCAGCCTTGGTCGTTTCGAGCAGGACAGCTCCGCCCGGCCGAGCGAGGCGGCCACCGCCACCTCCGCGGGGCCCAGCATGGTTCCGGGCCGCAGCACCACCTCGCCGGCTCGCATGTCCTCGCCGGCGTGGCGCACGTTCTCGCCGGCCGCCGTATCCGGCAGCTCCACCGCCCCGTTGCTGCTCGCCTGGCCGGTTCGCTCGACGGGCACCACGGCATTGGCGCCCTCGGGGACCTCCGCCCCGGTGGAGATGCGAATCGCGGTGCCGGGCTGCAAGGCGCCGCCGAACGGGTGCCCGGCGCGGGATTCGCCGACGACCGGCAGCTCGCCCGCCGGCCCGGCCGCGACCGCGTAGCCGTCCATCGCCGAGCTCTCTAAGGGCGGCACGTCGAGCGGGCTCGCGACCTCTTCCCAGAGCACCCGGCCCAGCGCGTCCATGAGCCGGACGGTCTCCGCGGGGAGCGGCCGGACCTCCTCGAGCACGAGGCGGCGCGCCTCGTCGATGGCGATCAGCTCCGCCACGGCGGGAATCTTCCCAGCCAGCAGGCCTTTCCCGGCACGGATCGCCGACCATCCCGGCACGCATCGCCGCCCGCGGGGGTAGCCTTCCTCGGCGCATGGCATCAGCACGAGGCCCGCTTGCGCGGCTCGACCGGTCGAGAGAGGAGCTCGCCAAGGCGTGGCTGGTGCGCCTGATCGAGCGTGCCTCGCTCGACGAGATCCGCGACCTGCCGACCGAACGGATCGCCCGCGAGCTGCCGGACCTGGTCAGCGACCTGGTCGCCGCGATGTCGTCGAACGGGACGCTTCCGGTGCAGCTCACCGAGGAGCAGCAGCAGCGCGCCGCCTCGCTCGGCCTCCTGCGGAGCGGGCGGGATTCGTCGGCGGGCGAGGTCGCCCGCGACGTCGCCGCCCTCCAGGCCGTGATCGTCCGGGCGCTGCGCGATGAGCTGGCCCGCACCGATCCCGAGCGCTTCGCCGACGCCGTCGAGCGCCTGGCCGACGCGACGGGGGCGATCCAGGCGGCGGCGCTGGAGGAGCTGCTGCGCGCCCGATCGCGCGAGCTCGAGTCGCAGGCCAACACCGACCCGCTCACCGGCCTCTACAACCTGCGCTACCTGCAACGCCAGATGGCGCAGCTGCTCGACGTCCACAAGCGGTACGGGCAGGGGTTCGCCGTGCTGCTCATGGACGTGGACGGCCTCAAGCGCATCAACGACGCCCACGGGCACACCGCCGGAGACCGCATCCTGATGCAGCTGGCGATGGCGCTACGGCGCTCGGTCCGCTCGGTCGACACCCCGGCACGCCTCGGCGGCGACGAGTTCTGCGTGCTCGCGCCGCAACAGGACTCGAAGGGCGCGGCGATCCTCGCCGAGCGCCTGGCCGCGGCGGTGCGCGACGAGGTGGCGACTCCGGACGAGCCGCCGGTCAGCCTGTCGATCGGAGTGGTGAGCTGCCCCGAGCACGGCCAGGACGCCGAGACCCTGGTCGACGTCGCCGACCGCGCGATGTACCGGGCCAAGGCGGCCGGGGAGCCGATCGCGATGGGCGAGGTCGACGAGACGAAGGTCGCCGAGGAGGCGAAGAGCTAGCCCGGCGCCGCTCGCTGGGCGGCGGCCTACTC
>DATACN010000347.1:0-4857 GCA_036258995.1 Thermoleophilaceae bacterium
GGCGTCGCGCCGGGCGCCGCTGCGCCGCCCGAAGGCGCGCCGGCCGCAAGCGGGCCCGGCGTGCGACCGCCTCGGCCCGCAGGCGCGGTGCGCGCCGGAGAGGCTCGCGCCGAAGGGCCCGCGGCCGGCTGACGGGCGCGATCTTCGTCGCGGCGTCGCGTACCCAGAAGCAGGAGGGGTGCCCGAAGGGCGATCCCTGCGAAGGCCCGTACGTGATAGCGCTCGACCGGAAGACCGGCAGGATCCTGTGGGCGACAAGGCCGATCGACACTCAGGAAGGAGCCGACCTCTACGCGAGCCCGCTGGTGTTCGAGGGAACGCTCATGGTCGGTGTCTCCGGCGGCTCGGCCGAGCTCGGGGACGAGGCCGACCGGATCGCCTTCCAGGGCTCGATGAACTTCCTCGATGCGGCCACCGGCAGGGTCCTGCGCAAGACCTGGACCATCCACCCGCCAAAGCAGCCCGACGACCTGTACGCAGGGGCGACGATCTGGTCGACCCCCGCCCTCGATCGCCGCGCGAAAGTGGCCTACGCGGGTACCGGGAACCCCTTCAAGCCACAGGCCGAACACCAGCATGCGAACGCGGTGCTCAAGTTCAACGTCAACCGCAAGAGCCGGAACTTCGGGAAGATCATCGGCTCGTACAAGGGCGACATCGACGAGTACGCCCCGGGCTTCTCGCAGCTGCCCTGCTACGACTTCCCGGGCAACAACCCGCCGTTCTACCCGCAGGGAATCGGCTCCTGTGGGGACATCGACCTGGACTTCGGTTCCTCGCCGAACCTGTTCACGGGACCAGACGGACGCAAGCTGGTGGGCGAGGGTCAGAAGTCGGGCGTCTACCACGTGTTCGACGCCGAGACGATGAAGCCGGTCTGGAAGCAGATCGTGGGTCCGCCGACGCCGGTCGGCGGGATCGTCGGCTCGACCGCGCACGACGGGCAGGCGGTTTACGGGCCGATCACGGTGCCCGGCTACACGTGGTCGATCAACGCCGCCAACGGCGGCCACCGCTGGTTCGGCCCGATCGGCGACGGCGCGCACTGGGGCCCGCCGGTGGCAGTTGCCAACGGAGTCATGTACACGGTCGACACCACCGGGTTCCTCGACGCGTATGACGCCCGCAACGGCGTGCTGCTGGCACGGCGGCCGCTCGCGCTGGGCGGGGGCGGGCCCGTGTCCGTGTCCTGGGGCGGCGTGGCCATCGCTCGCAACAAGGTCTACGCCGGCGTGGGCCTCGGATCGCTCGAGCAGGGCTTCCTGGTTGCCTACAAGCGGGGCGGCCCGAGCGATGTGCCGAAGGACGCCGAGGAGACGCTCGGCGGCATCCTCGGCGGAGGCGGCGGCGGAGGCGGCGAGCCGGGGCCCGTCGGCTCGGCCATCATCGCCGGGCCCGGCGCCACGTCGACCGGGTACGCGACGCCGGTCATGATCACCAGGGTCGGCGGACCGCTGTCGTTCGTCAACCTCGACCCAGTCCAGCACGACGTGACCTCCGAGGAGAGGGGGCCGGACGGCAAGCCGCTCTTCGCGAGCAAGCTCAGCGGGATCGGCGAGGTGGCGCCGGTCAACGGGATGGACCGCGTCAAGTCCGGCCAGGCATATCCGTTCCTGTGCAGCATCCACCCGGGCATGCGGGGTACGCTCGTCGTCCGGTGAGGCTCCCGCTCGCGACGGCGCTGGTCCTGCTCTCGATCGCCGCGCCCGCGCAGGCGGCGACCCGGGTCACGACCTACAACCCCTGGACCGCCGACGGCAATCCCAAGGTCAAGCGCTGGTTCCACGGCTCCGCCGACCGCTGCCGCGCTTCGCTCGTCAACTCGCGGCCCCAGGCCTGGCGCTGCATCTCGGGCAACATCACGCTCGATCCCTGCTTCCAGAGCCCCACCGACGACGAGGTCTTCTGCGTCAGCGCTCCCTGGGCCCGGCGCGGGTTCCTACTGGGCGCCATCCTCGAAACCCGCGGCCGCTCATCGGCCCGGGCTCCCTGGGCGATGCAGGTGGGCCGCGCCCGCTGCACGTTCATCCGCCGCTCATCGAGGAACCGCGGGCGGCGCCGCCCGACCTACCGCTGCGCCAGGGGCCGTGGCTACCTCTTCGGGCGCCCCAACCGCAGACGCTCCACGTGGACCATCCGGGCCGCCCGAAACCGGCGCGGTGCCGGCGCTCGCCGGGTGCGCGTTCGGCGCGCCTGGCTCTAGCCGCGCTCGGAACAGATTCTCCCTAGCTTGTCGATTTCGCCGTCGCTCGTTCGACGCCCTTGTAAAGCACCCGATCACAAGGAGTCAGCACGATGAGGTTCATGGTCCTGGTCAAGGGAGACGAGCGCTACGAGGAAGGCCAGATGCCGAGCTCGGAGGAGCTTGCCGAGATGGGCAAGTACAACGAGGAGCTCGCCGACGCCGGCCTGATGCTTGCGGGTGAGGGGCTCCATCCGAGCTCGAAGGGCGTACGCATCAGCTACCCCGACCGAAAGGTCATCGATGGCCCCTTCGCCGAGAGCAAGGAGCTGCTCGCCGGGTTCTGGCTGATCGAGACCAAGTCGCTCGACGAGGCCGTCGAGTGGGTCAAGCGGGCCCCCTTCCGTGAGGGCGAGGTCGAGATCCGCCAGGTCTTCGAAACCGACGACTTCGGCGATGAGATGACGCCGGAGCTGCGCGAACAGGAGGAGCGCATCCGGTCACAGACCGAGAACCGCTAGCGGCGGTGCCGGTGTCCGACGCAAACAGGGCGATCGACGCGGTCTGGCGAATCGAGTCTCCGCGTTTGATCGCCGGGCTCGCGCGGATGGTCCGCGACGTGGGCCTCGCGGAGGACCTGGCGCAGGATGCCCTCGTGGCGGCCCTCGAGCAGTGGCCCGAGTCAGGCGTCCCGGACAACCCGGGCGCCTGGCTCATGGCCACCGCGAAGCATCGCGCGATCGACCTCCTGCGCCGGCGCGAGACCTTCGAGCGAAAGCAACGCGAGCTCGGCCGCGAGCTCGAGCTGCGCCAGCGCGCCGAGCCCGACCTCGCGGCGGCGGCCGACGACGACATCGGCGACGACTTGCTGAGCCTGATCTTCACCGCCTGCCATCCCGTCCTGTCGCCCGAGGCCCGCATCGCGCTGACGCTGCGCCTCGTCGGCGCGCTGACCACGAGCGAGATCGCGCGCGCCTTCCTCGTGCCGGAGGCGACCGTGGCTCAACGGATAGTGCGTGCCAAGCGCACGCTCGCGGAGGCGCGCGTCCAGATCGAAGTGCCAACCGGCGCCGACCGCGACGCGCGCCTGGCCTCGGTGCTCGAGGTGATCTACGCGATCTTCAACGAGGGGTACTCGGCCACAGCCGGCGACGACTGGATGCGACCCGAGCTGTGCCAGGACGCGCTGCGGTTGGGACGGATACTTGCGCGCCTCGCGCCGAGGGAGCCGGAGATCCACGGGCTGGTCGCGCTCATGGAGATCCAAGCCTCGCGCTTCCGGACCCGCACTACGCCCGCCGGCGAGCCGGTACTGCTGCTCGACCAGGACCGCGCGCGCTGGGATCAGCTGCTGATCCGCCGCGGCCTGGCTGCGCTGGAGCGCGCCGAGCAGCTCAGCAGCGGAGGGCTGGGTCCCTACACCCTCCAGGCCGCCATTGCCGCCTGCCACGCGAGGGCGCGCACCCCGGAGCAGACCGACTGGAAGCGGATGGTTGCGCTCTACGACGCGCTGTCGCAGCTCTCGCCGTCGGACGTGGTCGAGCTGAATCGCGCGGTCGCGATCGCGATGGCGTTCGGCCCCGAGGAGGGGCTCGAGCTGGTCGACGGCCTGGTCGCGAAGGGCTCGCTGGACGGCTACCCCTTCCTGCCGGGCGTGCGCGGCCACCTGCTCGTGAGGCTGGGTCGCCGCGACGAGGCGCGGGAGGAGTTCGAGCTGGCCGCCTCGATGACGCGCAACGAGCGCGAGCGGGCTCTGCTCCTGCGTCAGGCGGCGCAAAGCTGACCGCCGGCGTATACCTTGGCAGGGGATGGTGGGGTACGTGCTGCGCGTGATGGTGGTCGCTTTACTGCTGGCGCTCGCGGGCGGCGGCTGGGTGGACGCGGCCGCGGCACAGCGGCCGGCTCCGACGATCAAGGTCCTGTCGAACCGAGCCGACCTGGTGTCCGGCGGCGATGCGCTCGTGCGCGTGACGGTGCCGCGCCGCGTGCGTACTCGCCGCGTGAAGCTGTTCAGGGGCCGGCGCAACGTGACGCGGGTGCTCAAGCGCGTCGGGCCGCGACGACTCCAGGGACTCGTCCGGGGACTCCGCGTGGGCCGGACGCGGCTGGTCGCGCGGATCCGGCGCGGCAGGGCCGCCCGGCTGATCGTGACGAACCACCCGAGAGGCGGGCCGGTCCTCGCGGGGCCGCAGATCCAGCCCTGGGCCTGCCAGGACAGCGCCAGGGACCGGCAGTGAAACGAGCCGCCGAAGTTCGAGTTCTTCTACCTCCCCAGGGGTGCGTCCCAGCAGGGGGCGGCGTTGCCTGGGACCAACTCGAACTCCTCGGGCGGCCCGTTCCGGCGCTACGACCCGCAAAATCCGCCTCCGCCCGATCAGATCGAGACGACGACCACGACCGAGGGCGTGACTGTCCCGTTCATCGTCCGGCTCGAGACCGGCTACCTGGACCGCGACCAGTACGCGGTCGCCACGCTGTTCGACCCGAGCCAGCGCTGGAGCGCCAACAGGCCGCAACGGCAGTTCAACCGCCGGCTCGTGGTCACACACGGCTTCTCGTGCGACACCGAGTACGAGACGGGCGAGGCGCCGAACGTGCTGGTCCCCAGGGTCCTGGGCGGAGGGTTCATCGTGATGTCGCACGCGCTCGACCATGCCGGGCACAACTGCAACCTG
>DATACN010000348.1:0-6105 GCA_036258995.1 Thermoleophilaceae bacterium
CCTTGAGGGCGTCCCACCAGATCGTGCGGCCGATCGCGAAGCCGGCGTAGCCGTCCACTGGAGCGCCCTGCTTGAGCCAGTGCTCGACCTTGGCGTCGTCTGCGCCGCGGCCGAGCACCACGCAGACCACGCCGTCCCGCCCGTCGCGGCGGCAGGTGGCGGCGATCTTCTCGCAGTCCTCCTGGGAGTCGATGCCCTCGATCTTCCAGATGTCCACCTCGACGCCGGCATCCTGGAACTCGGTGATCGTCCGCCGCATCAGCTCTGGGCGCAGCTCGGCGTCGTAGCGGTCCGAGTCGCCTCCCACCTGCTCGAGCTGCGGCTCCTCGGCCGGCACCAGCAGCTCGAAGAGGAACTTGCGGTCCTGCTCGTGGAGCCAGTCGGCCAGGCGCTTGAGCCGCTCGGTCTGGCGCTGGTTCATCTCGGCGTCGCCGTCGGGGTTGTAGCGCACGAGCACCTTGCAGAAGTCCGGGTCGAACTTCTCGATGTGATCGCCGAAGGCGTCGCCGTACTCGAAGTCGAACTCGTCCTGGCCGGACTTCTCGGCCGGCATGGCGAGCTTGAGGCCCTTCTCCTTCGCCTGCCGGGGGATCTCGCCCCCGAACTGCTCGTCCACGAGCACGCCGGTGACCGCCGGGTCGGTGCCCTGCTCGGAGGCCTTCTCGAGGCCCTCGTAGATCAGGTGCTTCGCATCTGCGATCTGCCGCGTCTGCTCCTCATCGGGATCGCCCTCGATCCCGAACATCTTCTTCTGGAACGAGCCGCGGTGATCGAACGCCAGAAAGTAGAGCTTGCCGTCGTATCCGAGTCCCATGAGGGCGAACAATACAACCCGGTTTGACGGCCGACACGCGCGGTTACCATGCGCGCGTGGAGCACCGGTTCACGGGCCCCTCGTTCACCATCGGCATCGAGGAGGAGCTGATGATCGTGGACGATGAGACGCTCGAGCTCTCCAACTCGATCGAGGGGCTCCTCGGGGCGCTGGAGGACGTCCCGATCGAGGGCTACGTCAAGCCCGAGCTGATGGAGTCGGTGTGCGAGATCGCCACCACGCCGGTGGAGAACACGCGCGAGGCCGGTCACCAGCTGCGGGCGCTGCGTCGCACCGTGCAGCAGGTGGCATCCGAGCGGGGGCTCGCGATCGGATCGGCGGGCACCCACCCGTTCGCCATGTGGGAGGACCAGCGCATCGTCTCCCGTCCCCGCTACCGGGACCTGATCGCCGGCCTTCAGTTCGTCGCCCGGCAGGAGATCATCTTCGGCATCCACGTGCACGTGGGCCTCGACGATCCCGACAAGGCGGTCCACGTGGCCAACGGGATGCGGGTGCACCTGCCGCTGCTCTTGGCGCTGTCGGCCAACTCGCCCTTCTGGAGAGGCGACCAGACCAACCTCGACTCGACCCGAACCCCGATCTTCCGGGCCTTCCCGCGGGTCGGCATCCCGCCGCGCTACGACGACTGGGAGGACTACGAGAAGCGGATCGACTTCATGACCGAGTGCAAGGTGATCCGCGACTACACCTACCTCTGGTGGGACGTCCGCGCGCATCCGAACTTCGGCACGGTCGAGGTGCGGGTGATGGACTCCCAGACCCGCGTCGAGCACACGCTGGCCCTGGCCGCGATGGTGCAGGCCATGGTCAAGGAGCTGGCGGAGCACTTCGACGCCGGCAAGCGCCTGTCGCGCTACCCCTACGAGATGCTCGACGAGAACAAGTGGCTGGCCGCCCGGCACGGGCTCGAGGGCTCACTGGTGGACCTGCCGAAGACCGCCCGGGTCGCCGTGCCGGACCTCGCCCGACGGTTGATCGAGCGCCTCCAGCCGCATGCCGAGGAGCTGGGCTCGGGGGAGGACCTCGAGACCCTCGAGGACATCCTCGAGAACGGCAACGGGGCGGCGCGCCAGGCCGTGGTGTTCGCGGCCAACCACGACCTGCGCGAGGTTGTTCGCGAAATCGTCGACGCGACGGTCCCGGATGCCACCGAGAGGCCGTCGGGGACCGAGGAGACGCCGGCGGACACCGCCGATACGCCCGGCGAGTAGCCCGGGTCCGGCCCTGCCCGGCCGGGTACCCTGACTGTCGTGACCCAGCCCGACCTCTTCGTCGTCTGCAAGAACTGCGGAGCCGAGGTCAGCCCGTACGTGACCGAGTGCCCCTACTGCGGGCAGCGGGTGCGCAAGCGCGCCCCCAAGCTCGATCGGGGAGCGCCGGACGAGGCTCCCCAGCGGCGACGCCGGGCCCGCCTGCCGCGGCTGCGCGCGGACGAGATCGAGGGCATCGCCCCGGACAGGCGGCCCTACGCCACCATGGTCCTGCTGGCGGTCTCGCTCCTCCTGACCCTGGTGATCGCCACCGACGAGGTGCTCCCGGTCGACGTCGGCGGGATCGAAGCGGGCGACCAGGACGACGTGTGGCGCTACTTCACCGCCCCGTTCGTGCACGAGAGCCTGGGCTACCAGTTCGTCGCCCTGCTGGCGGTGGGGATCTTCGGCACGATGATCGAGCGCCGCTTCGGACCCTTTCCCGCGGTCGCGGTCTTCGTGCTGTCAGGGGCCGCCGGCGCCGCCCTGGCCGTGGCGACCGAGGCTCCGCCGCTGCTCGAGGATGCCGCCATCTACCCGATCCTGGGCGCCAACGGGGCCGCGCTGGGTCTTCTGTGCGCCTGGCTGGTG
Organism: Thermoleophilaceae bacterium; assembly: GCA_036258995.1. Classification (GTDB taxonomy): domain Bacteria; phylum Actinomycetota; class Thermoleophilia; order Solirubrobacterales; family Thermoleophilaceae; genus DATACN01. Next base: position 2,680 of record DATACN010000348.1, read on the forward strand.
GTCCACCGACGGGCGGCACGTAGGGGCCACGAGCGTGAGGGAGACATGATCGGCGTCTACGTGATCGCCGGCGTGCTGGTGCTGCTGTCGCTGGCCGCGGCCGAGGCGAACATCGCTGCTGCCGTGGGCGGAGCGGCTGCCGGAGCGGTGTTGGGGTTGGCGCTGCCCCTCTTCACACGCCGCTAGGGCTGGGTAAGGGCGGCCCGCCGCGCGAACGTCCATTTCTGACGGCTATAGCCGGCAATTCCGGACGTTCGCGGCCTAGGACACGGTGATCCGGCCGGGCTCGCCCTTCACCAGCCGACCGATTCGGACCCCGGGCGCGCGCGCGGCCCCGTCGGGCGGCACGGCGATCAGTAGCCCGCCTGACGTCATCGCGTCACACAACAGCCAGCGCCGTTCCTCAGGGACGCCGGCGCCCCAGTCCACGACCTCCTCCACCCAGCCCCGATTACGCCGCGAGCCACCAGAAATCGGCGGGTCCTCGCCGCGCAGCAATTCCAGCACGCCCGGAATGGCCGGCACCGAAGCGGCGTCCACCTCTGCCGCCACGCCGCTGGCCGCCGCCAGCTCCCGCAGGTGGCCGAGCAGCCCGAACCCGGTCACGTCGGTCATGGCGGTCACGCCCGCGTCGACGGCGCCCGCGGCGGCATCCCGGTTCAGCGTGCACATGACCTCCGTCGCCGCGGCAACGAGCGAGTCGTCGGCCCTACCGCGCTTCAGCGCGGTCGAGGCCACGCCGCCCCCCACGGCCTTGGTCAAGTAGAGCTCGTCTCCGGCCCGGCCGCCTGAGTTCCGCACCACCCGCTCCGGGTGCACCCGCCCCGTCACCGCGAGCCCGAACTTCGGCTCGGGGTCGTCGATCGAGTGCCCGCCGGCGATCGGCACGCCGGCCTCCGCGGCCGCGTCGGCGCCCCCGCGCAGGACTTCGCGCAGCGTGTCGCGGCCGAGCGCCTCGAGCGGCCAGGCCACCAGGCTGAGCGCGAGGACGGGCGTGGCCCCCATCGCGTAGATGTCGGACAGCGCGTTCGCCGCCGCGATGCGGCCGAAGTCGTAGGGGTCGTCGACGATCGGTGTGAAGAAGTCGGTGGTCGAGACGAGCGCGAGGTCGTGGGCGAGCTCGAGCACGGCGGCGTCGTCGGTCACGTCGCTCGTCACCGGCAGCTCCGCGAGCAGGGCCTGCAGCTCGGAGGCCGGCAGCTTGCAGGCGCACCCGGCGCCGTGCGAGAACGTGGTCAGCCTGGGGGGCGAGAGGGTGGTCCGCTCCGGGGAGTGCACCCTCGTAGTATCCCGCCGGTGTTCACGGACGAGCAGGTGGACGCCGCGGTCAAGGCGCTGTCCGACCCTGGCCGCTTCGAGGGCGCAGAGCACCGGCTCGCCGCGCTGGCGCCGCAGCTCCAGCTGATTCTGGCCCAGGCGATGCAGGAGGGCGGCTGGTTCGGCGAGGCGCACGAGTCGCAGGTGATGGCCGCGGCGGCCGCCGAAGACGAGCCCTAGCGAGCGCGGCGCATCCGCACGCTGCTCGCGGAGGAGACGAGGATGGGGATGCTCGTGGGCGTCGCGGTCGGCTTCGAGCTGGCCCGCGAGCTGGAGAACCACGAACCGAGAGGAGACTGACCACATGCCCGACGTCGAGTTCGAGGCCAACGGCGGAACCGCCTCCGGCTATCTCGCGATCCCGGAGTCCGAGAAGGGCCCCGGGGTCGTAGTCCTCCAGGAGTGGTGGGGCGTCGACGACCACATCAAGGGCTATTGCGACCGGTTCGCCTCCGAGGGCTTCGTGGCCCTCGCCCCCGACCTCTACCACGGCGAGACGACCGAGCAGCCGGACGAGGCCCAGCAGAAGATGATGGCCCTGAACATGGACCAGGCCGAGAAGGAGATGCGCGGCGCCGTCGACTACCTGGCGCAGCACGAGGCCACCGAGGGCGACGCCGTGGCGGCGGTCGGGTTCTGCCTGGGCGGCGGCCTGGCGGTGTGGGCCGCGACAGTGAACCCCAAGGTCAAGGCCGTGGCCTCCTACTACTACGTGATGCCCCACGGCAAGCCGGACTTCTCGAAGCTCCAGGGTCCCGTGCTCGGCCACTTCGGGACCAGCGACGACTTCATCCCGGTCGACGACGCCAAGGGGCTCGAGAAGGAGATCGAGGACGCCGGCGGCGACGCGACGTTCGAGTTCTACGAGGGGGCGGGCCATGCCTTCGCCAACCCCCACGACCGGCTCGGCACCTACAACGAGGAGCACGACCGTTCCGCCTGGCAGAAGACGGTCGACTTCCTCAAGCGCCACCTGAGTTGACCCGGAGGGCCGCCTGGGCCGCCGTCGCCGCGCTGGCCGCCGCCGGCTGCGGCGAGGACGAGGAAACCGATACGGCCGCGCGACCGCAGACGGAGGCTCGCACTCAGACGGAGGAGCCCCGGGCCACGGTGACGGCTCCGGGACCGGCGCCGCAGGAGACGATCCCGCGGGAGTCGCCCGAGGACCAGCCGGGCGGGGCCGGCGACGAGGTGCCGGCGCGCTCTCTGGCGATGTTCACCGCGCGCGGCGGTCGAATCACTCCGCGGCTTGTGCGGGTGCCTCCCTTCATCGCCATCCGCGCCGAGCTGCGCTCGGCTGACGGGCGGTCATACGCCGTCACCTTCGGCGACCGGACGATCAGAGTCGGTCCCGAGGTGTCGTCCGCGTCCACCGTGCTCGATGGCTTGAGGCCCGGCAAGGCCTACACCGGACGCGTGGATGGAGCCGTGAACCGCGTGCTGATCAGGGCGGACGCCGAGCCGGGGCCCTGATGTAGGCTGGCCCCGTGATCCAGCGGACCGAGCGCGAGGATTTCCAGGCCACCACCGATCCCGCGCTCATGGAGGCCGCCGACCGCGGGGTCTCGAACCTACTCAGCTACGCCGACCTGTACCGGCTCTGGGAGCGCCAGCAGTGGCGCACGCAGGACATCGACTTCACCCAGGACCGGATCGACTGGCACGAGCGCATCCCCGAGGAGGAGCGCTTCCAGCGCATGTACGGGCTGTCCTCGTTCTTCACCGGCGAGCAGCGAGTGGCCGAGGAGCTCGGCCCGATGATGCGAGCGGCGCCGACGGAGGAGATGCGCATCTTCCTCTGCACCCAGATCGCCGACGAGGCGCGCCACGTCGTGTTCTTCAACCGGTTCTACGCGGAGGTCGGAGTGCTGCAGTCCGACAACCTGGCCGACCGGCTGGAGGAGACGAGCGCGCACTTGAACCCGGAGTTCCACGTGCTCTTCGACGAGATGCTGAAGAGCCGCGTCGACCGGCTGGCGCAAGACCCCGACGACCTCGAGACGCTGGTCGAGGCGATCACGCTCTACCACATGGTCATCGAGGGCATGCTGGCCCTGACCGGGCAGCACTTCATCATCGAGTACAACGAGGAGCAGGGCACCCTGCCTG
>DATACN010000349.1:0-1733 GCA_036258995.1 Thermoleophilaceae bacterium
CGAAGGTCGGCCTGTGGGGGGTCTCGGCCGAAGACGACGCGGTCGATCTGCTGCGCACGGTGCGCGCGGGCGTCGCGACCGTGCCGGGCGTGGTCGTGGTGGCCGCGGCCTACGCCGACGCCAGGCGCGTGGCACATGCACCGCTCGCGCCGGAGCTGCTGCCGCGCGTGGCGCGTGCGGCGGGCGTCGGGACCTGCCTGCTCGACACGGCGGTCAAGGACGGCCGCGGCCTGCTGGAGTGGCTCTCGCCCGGCGCGCTCGCGTCGCTGGTGGCGGAGGCCCATGCCGCGGGTCTGCAGGTGGCGCTGGCCGGCGCCCTGCGCGCTGAGGATCTCCCGGTGGTCCGCGCCACCGGCGCCGACATCGTCGGTGTCCGGTCGGCCGCGTGCGGCGACGGCAGACGCTCGGGTTCCGTGGAGGCAGCGCGCGTCAGTGCCCTGCGCGCGGCCTGCGCTATGCCGGCGCGCGCGTCTCCCTGAGCCCGGAGACGTGCAGCCGGTGTGCGCACGAGCCCGCACTGCGCTCGCGTATGGCGGCGGGGACGGCTTCGCCCCAGGCCGCGGCGGCCGCCCCGGCCCCCGCGACCAGATCGTCGATGAGCTCTTGAGAGGGCTGGCTCTCGATCAGGCAGCGCAGGCCGAAGCCGACGTGCCAGCGCTCGTCGCGCTCGACGCGCTTCACACCCTCGCGCACTCCGGGCAGCGCGCCGTCGGCCAGGTCGTCGAGCAGCGCTTGCGTCCCGGCGTTGAAGACGACTCCCTCGAGCAGCATGTGGTAGAGGCTGACGCCCTCGCCCAGCCCCGTTTGACCCGCGGCAAGCTCCGCGGCCATCGTGGGCAGCCGCTCCTCGAAGAGCTCGAGGATCGCCGGCGTGGCGTACTCCCGGGCCGCCGCGCGCCGCTCGGCGGGGGTTTCGCCGGGCAGCCGGAGCACCTCGGCGGCGATGCGGTCGAAAAGTCGCGCGTGGCGCGCTTCGTCGCGGCGCTGCAGGGAGAAGGTCCAGGCAACCAAGCTCTCCTGGGAGGCCAGGGTCTCCCTCCTGGCCGCGTCGGCGAACGGCGTGAGCTCCTCGGCGACCGCGTCCTCGGCCACGCAGAAGCCGGCGAGAAGCGTCATGAGGCGGTGGCGGCGCTCGTCCGGAAGCTCCGGCCACGCGCGGGCGTCGGGGGCCAAGTCGATGGCCGCCGCATCCCACTGCTTGCGGGCCGCGACCCGGGAGAAGAAGCTGGGCCAGAAGCTGCGGTTTGCGAAGGTTTCCAACCCGCCGACGATCTTGTAGTCCCGGAGCGTGGGGTCGGCCAGCGTGGTAGTCCTCACGTTCCGGCGCGGCTGCTCATCCATGGCGCCACGGTAGCAAGCGCGCTCAGGCGATCCGCGTGCCTGCGGTCGTGCCGCGGTCGAGCAGCTCTACGAGGCGTTCCGGGTCGCGCCCGCTGATCACCCAAGTCTCGAAGCTCGCCCGTTCAAGCACCGCGGGCAGGTACGCGTCGACGCCGCCGGGCCGCAGCGCCGCGAGCTCGGCGACGGTCAGGTGCGCGAGCGGCTCGCCGCGCGGCGGCCAGTCCGCGTACAGGCCGTCGACCTCCTTCACCAGCACGAGGCGCCTGGCGCCGACCTGATCGGCGACCCATGCCGCGATCGAGTCGGAGGTCACCTGCCACGACGCGGGCAGATCGAGCGGAAGGCCGGCGGGCAGCAGCACCGCGGTGCGGCCACGGGCGAGCTGCCCGGCC
>DATACN010000350.1:0-2387 GCA_036258995.1 Thermoleophilaceae bacterium
GTCGCGGATGTTCGCGTTCGGCAGGCAGTCAGCACTCGCCCCGCAGGTCAGCGCCGACGTGCTCGTGACGAGCGCGACCTTGCCGTTGTTGGCGCTCATCATCGCCGTACCGACGGCATCTGCCGCGGGTAGGTCGGCACCCGCTCCCGCACCTGCTCCCTGCACGACCAGGTAGTAGCGACCCGGTGCGATCGTTCCCGTCAGGTTCGCGACCGTCCAGGTGTTGCCTGTTGCGGAGGCGTACTGAACGGACCAGCCGGTGAGATCTACCGCAGTTGAGCCTCGGTTGAAGAGCTCGACGTAGTCGTTTTTGAACTGCGCGCCTGTGTTTCCGCCGCCCCCGTACACCTGGCTGATCACGACATCGGTCGAGATGGCGAAACCCGCCGAAGGCAGGACGCTGACCAGGCCGAGAAGGCAGAGCGCGAGCACTACGCGGATGCGTGACACAGAAGGCTCCCTAAGAGCGGACCCGGACGCCATAAGTTTCGCAGGGGCCGCGGCCAACGGTCGGCGGTACCGCCCCGCCGCTTGGAGAGTTCGCCGGCGTCCACGGGTTCGAGCTGCGGCCGAATCGGAGGCTCAGCGTCTCGGCGTAGCAGTGCGCACCAGGCCTGACCTTCGAGCAAGCGGTCAAGGCGGTCTACGTTGCCTCCGTCCACTCGATCGCGCTCTTGTCACCCATGGTGCCGGTCCTGCATATGGCCGACGCTCTCGGGGAACCTCACTGGGGACGATTGCCGCCGCGCCTGGCAGGCAACTGGCCGGTTTGCGGCGGGTGACCACCCTCAGTAGGCGGCCACCTTTCGCTACTAGCTAGTTGTCCCGCCCACACAGGTTGTGAACGGCTGAGGTAATCGTCCGGCCCTCCTTCGAGGCTGTGGGTCTTCCCGGACCTACGCTCAAAGGAGGGCGCGGATGTATGTGCACGCTAACGCCAAGCTCGGACTGGCGGGTCGTCTCGCCTTGGTGAAGACGGTCGAACAGGGGATGTCGCTGAAGGCGGCCGCGGCCGCCTTCAGCGTCTCGCCGGCGACGGCGCATCGTTGGTGGCACCGCTGGCTGGCGGCGGGCGAGGACGCGCGCCGCACGTTGTCGTGCCTGCGTGATCGCTCGAGCCGTCCCCGTCGCTCGCCGCGTCAGCTCGCGCCCGAGCTTGAGCGGGCGATCTGCGCCTGCCGGCGCGCGACCGGCTGGGGGCCGCGGCTGGTCGCCGGCGCCACCGGCTGCGCGCACTCGACGGTGTGGAAGGTGCTGCGCCGGGCGGGGATCTCGCGGCCGCCGCGGGCGGCCAAGGAGCCGGCGAACCGGTACGAGTGGCCGTGTCCCGGCGATCTGTTGCACATGGACGTCTCGCGCTACGCCCGCTTCCTGCGCCCCGGCCACCGTGTGACCGGCGATCGCTCGCAGCGGCATCGTCGCTGGATGCGGCCCGAGACGCGGGTCGGCTACGACCACGCGCACGCGATCGTGGACGACCACTCTCGGCTTGCCTACGTGGAACTGCACGCCGACGAGAGGGCGGCGACGGTGACGGCCTTCGTCGAGCGCGCGCTCAGCTTCTTCGCCCAGCACGGGATCGTGGCCAAGCGGCTGATGACCGACAACGGCTTCAGCTACGTCAAGAACCGCTCGCTGCGCGAACTCCTCGCCCGTCACGGGATCCGTCACCTCACCACGGAGCCATACCGGCCGCGCAGCAACGGCAAGGTGGAGCGCTTCCACCAGACGATGGCGCGCGAGTGGGCCTACGGCCTCGCCTACCGCTCACATCGACAACGCAACCAGGCGCTGCCACACTGGCTGAACCACTACAACCGGTACAGGCCGCACAGCTCGCTGGGAGGCCGGCCTCCGATCAGCCGCGTTCACAACGTCCGTGGGTAGGACAGCTAGCTACACCGGAGAACGCGGCCGGTAGCGCAGGGTCCTGAGCGCGCTGTGCAGGATCCAGCGCGCGCGCTCGCGCACGCCGTCGTACGGGCGGTCGCCGGTAGCGCCCGTCCCCGAGTAGCGGGGTACCGCCGGGAGTGGGCGCCAGCGCGCGCCGGCTCCGATTGCGGCGGCGATTCGCCGCATGAGCACGTGCTCGAGGTAGACCCCCCGGCGCTCGTCGATCTCCCCCGCCAAGCCGTGTAGGAGCGAGGCGAAGGTGGCGGCGCGCGCGACCAGGAAGCGCGAGTCAGCCCACGTCAGCGCGCCGTCGAGCGCACACGCGACGTCCGTGTCGGCGCGAAGGTGCGCGACGATGGCCTCCGCGTTCTCCACGAACAACCGACCGTTGCACTTGACGACCCGCTCGTACCCGTGCTCGCCGCTGAGGACGTTGTCGATGAAGTGGTCGAGGATGAGCGCCTCGCCGTAGCCCTTGCCCAGGGCCGGGTCGT
>DATACN010000351.1:0-3179 GCA_036258995.1 Thermoleophilaceae bacterium
CGGGCGGCGGCTGCACGCCGCCGCCGGGGCAGCGGCGCCACTGGCCGAACTCGAGACCGGTGAGCCGCTCGGAGGCGGGCTTCGGCTCGAGCTCGTTCTCCGCCGCGTCGTACGAGAACGGGAGGAAGACCGGCTGGACGCGCGCGAAGTGGCCGTTGGCGTCGTAGTTCGCCGCCGCCTCGGCGAACTTGGTGATCCAGCCCGCCAGGTCGGGCGTGTATAGACGGGCGTACTCCAGCTCGTCCTGCGAGTCGTCCATCGTCCGGATCGCCCGCGGGAAGGTGTTCTCGGCCAGGTCGGCCAGGCGCGGCGCTCGCCGGTTCAGGTCGATCAGGTCGTTGGCGGGGCCGGCGCGGGAGATCAGCAGCCGCAGGTCGCGGATGGTGGGGCGGGCCTCGCGCACGAGCGGCCGGAGGCGGCGCAGGAACGGAGCCAGCTCACGTGTCGCGGGCTTCGACTCCTGCACGAGCAGCTCGAGGTCGTCGAGCGTCGAGCGCAGGTTCACGAACGTCGTGTTCGCCTTGCGGAGCGTGCCGGGCAGGAGCTGGAGCGCGCGCGACAGCGACGCGGACTCGTCGGCTATCGCCGTCGCGGTGGTGCTCGTGTTGGCGACGAGCCCGGCCAGGTCGGTGCGGCGCTCGGCCACCGCCGACACGAGCGAAGCGGTGTCGGTGATGAAGCGGCTGAAGATCTCCTTGTCGAGCGCGATCTCGCGCGTCAGGCGCGAAGTGCTCGACAGCGCCGGCGCCAGATACCGGAGGCTGCGGCGGGCGTCTTCGCCGCGCGCGGCGTAGTAGGTGCCCTGGCCTCGCACGAACTTCGTCAGCCCGGCGCGCGTCTTCGGGTCGAGCGTGTTGAATAGCTGGTCGAGGTCGACAGGGGCCGCCGTGTCGTCGGCGGCGATACGGCCGCCGTCCTCGATCTCCTCGGCGTCGTTGGGTCCCGGGTCGATCGCGACGTAACGATTCGCGATCCCCGACAGCGAGGTGGCCCTGATGGTCGCGCGAGTCCCGCGGTGCAGCGGGCGAAGCTCGTCGTCGAGCTCCATCGTGATGATCGCGTCGCCGCCGTCGCCGAGCTCTATGTCGGAGACCGTGCCGACGCTGGTCCCGCCGACCTGTACCGGGTTGCCGCGCACGAGCTGGCCGGCGTTCTGGAAGCTGGCGGTGACGTTGTAGCCGCTGCCGCCGCCGAAGAGCGCGAAAGCGACCAGCAGGGCGAGCGCGATAACGCCCGCGACGGTGGCTACCGCCGCGAGCTTCGAGCCGCCCTCGGGACCGCCCGGGTCAGTGCTGCTCTCCTCTTGCCTTTGCGAGTCCAAATAGCGCCGTGACTAGGGCGCCCCCCACGAGTGAATCAGTATGCCCTAGGAATCACACCTTTGCGCGGGTTCCCGCGCAACCTGGCCGAATTTTCGGCGCCGGGCGCCTATTCCATTCCCAGCGGGCCCTGGGCCTCGCCGGAGAGGAACTGCCTTACGAACTGATTGTCGGAGTTGAACAGCTCGCTCGCGGGACCGGACTCGACGATGCGGCCCTTCCACAGGATCGCGATGAAGTCGGCGACGCGGCGGGCGGACATGATGTCGTGCGTGATCACGCAGTAGGCGCCGCCGTTCTCCTCGTGCACCTCCTGGATCAGCTCGCACAGGAGCGCGGTGCGCACCGGGTCGAGGCCCGAGTCGGGCTCGTCGAAGAGCACGATGTCGGGGTCGAGCACGAGCGCCCGGGCGAAGCCGGCGCGCTTGCGCATGCCGCCCGACAGCTCGTTCGGCATCTTCTCCTGCGCGCCGGCGAGGCCGACCTCCTTGAGCCTGCGCATGACGATGTCGCGGATCTCGTCCTCGCTCTTATCGGTGTGCTGGCGCAGCGGGAAGGCCGTGTTGTCGTAGAGGTTCATGGAGCCGAACAGCGCGCCGTCCTGGAACAGCACGCCGAACTTCTTGCGCATCTCGAACAGCTCCTCGTCGGGCATGTTCGGCACCGAGTCGCCGTGCACCAGCACGTCGCCCTCGTCGGGATAGAGCAGGCCGACCATGTGCTTGATGCACACCGACTTGCCCGTCCCCGAGGGACCGAGGATCATCGAGATCTGGTCGTCGGGCAGGCCGAGGTTGAGGCCGTTCAGCACCCGGTTGCGGCCGAAGGCCTTGACCACGTCGATGAACTCGACCGCGTCCTCAGAGCCGTGGTCGCGCTTCTCGCCCGTGTGGTACTGGTACTCGTCGTCGGGCTGGCCCTCGTCGCTGGACACGCGGGCCTGCCCGCGGTCCTCGGCGTCCTGCCGCTCCTGGTCGCGCCTGCCCGCCGCGCTCATGTTCTCCGGGTCGCCGGCCCCGCCGGGCTCGTCGTGATAGGCCTCCTCGCGGGTGTCGGCGTCGCTCTCGTACTCGCTGGTGTCCTCGGCGGTCGCGCTCTCGCGCGTCTCCTGGGTCTGGTGCGCGCGGGTCTCCTGGATGTCCCCCTCGCGGCTCTCCTCCCAGGACCGGGGATCTATCGGCTGGTCCGGGTCGTCTCTGCGCTGCTCGTCTGCCACTTCGCTCTCCTTGCCCTGCCTCAGCCGCCTATGGGCGCCCGTGGATTCGTTCCCCAGAAGATCTGGGTTCCAACCATGCCCACCAGGTGGACCATCACCGTGTTCAAGACCATCGACTTCGCCGTAGCGGTTCCTACTCCGACCGGGCCGCCACCCGCCGTATACCCGTAGTAGCAGCCAACGAGCATGATCACGGTGGCCATGGCCATGCCCTTGATCACGCTGAACAAGAGGTCGGGTGGGTTCTGGAACATCCAGAAGATCAGGAAGAAGCCCCCGCTCGACACCTCGCCGATCTGCTGCACCACCGCCAGATAGCTCGCGAAGAACCCGACCCCGACGCCGGCGACGTACATGAACGGCAGCACCAGCCACGCCGCCAGCAGCCGCGTGGCACAGAGATAGATCAGCGAGTTGATGCCCATCACCTCGAGAGCGTCGATCTCGTCGGAGATGCGCATTGCGCCGATCTCGGCAACCAGGCCGGTGCCGACCTTCGCGCTCATCATGTAGCCGAACGCGTAGGGCATCACCTCGCGCAGGTCGCACCAGGCGCTGAAGACGCCGGCGTAGGCGGGCGCGCCGACAGAGCGGTTGAAGTAGGCACCCTCGATCCCGCAGGTCAACCCGAGGATGAAGGCCAG
>DATACN010000352.1:0-5602 GCA_036258995.1 Thermoleophilaceae bacterium
CGCGGTCGCCCAGGTCATCCGGGGATGCGGCCGCGATCAGCTTTCCGAGGTCGTCGCCCGGCCGGACCTCGGGAAGGCCGGCCAGGGCGGAGAAGGTCAGGCGGATACGCGCTCGCCTCGGGCGCGACCGAGCTGGCGCAGCGCGCCGCGCGTGACCGGAGCGGGGCCGCGCCGCTGGTCGAGCCGGCCGCTCAGCTCCTCTAGGTCCTCCGGCGTGTCCACGTCGAGCACGAGCGAGGGGAGGGGGTCAACCGAGCAGGTGAGCCCCGCCTCCCTGGCCGCCGCGACGTGGCGTTCCAGGCTGCGCTCGCCGAAGCTGGGCTCGATTGCATCGGGCGGCGTCAGGAGCAGGGCGTTGGTTCCGGTCCCGTGGCGATCGGGCACTACCACCACCGCGATCTGCGCCTCCGCGGCTCGCGCCAGCAGGCTCGACACCTCGCCGGCCTCGAGCAGAGGCGTGTCGCCGGGCACGAGCAGGGCGCGCTCGTAGCCCGAGGCCAGCGCGTAGCGGATCCCGACCATCGCGGCCTGGCTCTGGCCCGACTCCTCGGGATCGTGGAGCACCTGGACCCGGTGGCCGGTCGCGGCCGACTCCGCGGTGTGGTCCGCGGTGACCACGGCGATCGCTGCCAGCTCCGCGACGTGTCGGAGCGAGGTGAGCACGTCCGCGAACATCGCTTGCGCCACCGCCTGCCGGGAGCCAGGGGCGAGCCGCTCCGCCAGGCGGTTCTTGGCGGCGCCGAAGCTCTTGACGGGAAGGATCGCGATCGTCCGCATCGCCGGTCTGGCCCTTCAGTCCCGACTGTACAGCGAGCGCGCGAAGTCGAGGACCCCGGCCGCGACCCGCCCTCGCGCCTCACGTGAGTCCATGATCGTGTCCTCGACGAGGCACGGGAGCCCAGCCACCTCTTCGTCCGCGGCGATCCCGTCGACCAGGTCGCCGTAGGCGCTCGCTATGCCCGCCGCGGAGGGCTCGATCCCGGCGACCTCGCAGAACAGCTCGGTCGGCCCCTTGAGGGCCCGCCCCCCGACGAACGGGCTTACCGCGACGACGGGGGCTGGGGCGCCCGCGATCGCCTCGCGCATGCCGGGGACGGCGAGGATCGGGCCGATCGAGATCACCGGGTTGGACGGGCCGATCACGATGGCCTCGGCCTCGACCAGCGTGGCCAGCACCTCCGGGGTCGGCCGCGCAGCCTCGATGCCGCGCAGCTCGATGCCCTCGACCGGCCCCTCGGCACCCTCGCGCACCATGAACTCCTGGAACGCCAGGGTGCGCCCGCGCGCCGTCACGTGCGTCGCGACGGGCTCGTCGCACATCGGAAGCACCCGCGCCTCGACCCCCATCGCGTCGACCACGGCGGCGTGGGCCTCGGTCAGGCGGCGCCCGGCACGCAGCATCGCGGTCCGCACCAGGCACATCGCGAGGTCGCCGTCGCCGAGCCGGAACCAGGCAGGAACTCCGGCCCGGTCGAGGGCGTCCATGACCCGCCAGCTGTCGCCGCGGATCCCGTAGCCGCGCTCGTCGATCGCGTCGGCCAGCCAGTAGGTGACGAGATCGGGGTCGGGCGAGACGTGCACGCCGTAGACCTCGACGTCGTCGCCGGTGTTGGCGATCACCGCGAGGTCGTCCGCGACGTCCAGCAGCCCGCGGGCCAGCTTGGCCCCGCCGGTGCCGCCGGACAGCAGCGCTACCAGAGCTTCTCCGGCAGGCCCGTGAGCTTGATCCCGGCGTGGCTCTCGTTGCGGATGTTCACCGAGATGAGCAGCGGCGTGAGCGACTCGAGGAACCGCGCCGCCTCCAGCGCGCCGGCGTTCACGGCGCGAAGCCCCGGAATGCGCATGATCACCTCCGCCACCCTTCGCTTGGCCTCCTTCGAGTCGCCCGCCACAAGCACGTCCTCGTCGAGTTGCCTGTCCGGGTCCTTCAGCATCGGCGCGCTCACCGTGTGCAGCGCGCTGACAACGGTGACCCCATCCGGGACCATCTCCTGCGCCTGTTGCGCGGCCGACCCCTGCGGCACGCCGAGCAGTCGCGTGGATTTGCCCGACACCGCCGCGGCCAGCGGTGCGGTCGCGTCCACCAGGATCTGTCCGGGCTCGAGCACGTCCTTCAAGTTGGTCAGGTTCTCCGACTGGGCCCGGAAAGGCACGCAGAGGAACACGATGGGTCCGCGCCGTGCGGCCTCGCGGTTCTCGAGTCCCACCACCTCGCCCTCGGGGATCCGGCCCGCCGCCTCCTTCGCCCGCGCTTCGTCGCGGGAGCCGATCGCAACGGGCACGCCCATGCCTGCGAGCCGAATCGCAAGGCCGAAGCCGAGAGCACCGGTCCCGCCGATGATGGGCACGGTCTCCAAGGCGGGGCCAGGCTATAGGCTGGCGCCGCGATGAGGCTGGAGGGAAGGGTCGCGCTGGTCACCGGCGGGGCAAGCGGGATCGGCGCCGCGACCTGTCGCCGGCTGGCCGCCGAGGGCGCGCGCGTTGCCGTGACCGACGTGAACGCCGAGGGCGCGCGCGAAGTAGCCGCGGAGATCGACGGGGTCGGGCTCGAGCTCGACGTGCGCTCGACCGAATCCATCCGCGCGGCGCTCGAGGCGGCCGAGAGCGAGCTGGGCCAGCTGGCGGTGCTCGTCAACAACGCGGGATATGACGAGTTCGGCTGGTTCGGCTACACCGACGAGGACGTGTGGGACAGGCTGATCGCCGTGAACCTGCGCGGCGTGCTGGCCGTCACGCTCGCCGCCCTGCCGGGGATGCAGCAGCGCGGCTACGGCCGGATCGTGAACGTGGCGTCCGAGGCCGGCCGGGCCGGCTCGGCGGGCTCGGCGACCTACTCGGCCGCCAAGGCGGGCGTGATCGGCTTCACGAAGGCGCTGGCCCAGGAGAACGCGCGCTTCGGGATTACCGCGAACGCCGTGGCGCCCGGGCCGATCGAGACGCCGCTGCTGATGGGGGCGAGGGAGTTCGGCGAGATCGGCGAGCGCGTGATCCAGGGCATGGTGTCGAAGACGGTCATGCGCCGGCTGGGCACCCCCGACGAGGTGGCCGCGGCCATCACGTTCCTCGCCTCCGACGACGCCTCGTACGTGACCGGCCAGACGCTGGGCGTCTCGGGCGGACTTGCGATGCTTTGAGCATGGTCGAGATCCGGGAGGTCGGCCCGCGAGACGGCTTCCAGAACGAGCCGGAGGTCGTGCCCACGGACGACAAGGTGCGACTGATCGAGATGCTCGCCCGCACCGGCCTGCGGCGCCTCGAGGTCACGAGCTTCGTGCGGGCCGACGTGATCCCGCAGCTCGCCGACGGGGCCGAGGTGCTCCGCCGGGCCGACATCCCGGACGACGTGTCGGTGTCGGTGCTGATCCCCAACGAGCGCGGCCTCGAGAACGCGCTGCAGCTGCGGGAGCGCTTCCAGGAGGTGAACCTCTTCCTCTCGGCCAGCGAGACGCACAACCGCAAGAACGTCAACCGCTCGATCGAGGAGTCGCTCGCCGGGCTCGAGAAGGTCATCTCTCGCGCGCGCGAGGAGGGGCTGCGCTGCGAAGGGGTCATCTCGGTGTCGTTCGGGTGCCCCTACGAGGGCGAGGTCCCGCAGGAGCGCGTCTTCGGGATCGCCCGCCGCCTCGTCGAGGCGGGCTGTGAGGAGATCGCCTTCGGCGACACCACCGGGATGGCCAACCCGGCCCAGGTCAGGCGATTCTTCGAAGCCGCCGACCTCGACGCCCAGCTGACCGCGCACTTCCACAACACACGCGGCCAGGGCCTCGCCAACGTGCTCGCCGCGCTCGAGTCCGGCGTGCGCTCGTTCGAGTCCTCGTTCGGCGAGCTGGGCGGCTGCCCGGTCCCGCGCGGGGCCACCGGCAACATCGCCAGCGAGGACCTCGTCTCGATGCTGCACGAGATGGGCTACGAGACCGGGATCGATCTCGAGAAGCTCGTGGACTGCGCCCGCGCGGCGCAGCGGGTGCTGGGTCGCCCGCTGGGCAGCCATGTATTGACCGCCGGACCGGTGAATTGGGCTACGCAGCCGCCTGGGCGGGGATCGCCGGAATCGCGCTATTAGCCGCGTTCGTGACCGGAATGTCCCAATCGAGGTTTGGTTCTGCTGAACCGGGTACAACGAGGTCAGGCGCTGAGGCCGGTATTCGGCAGACATAGGGTTCCCCCGACCCTGCCTCAGCTGTTTCGCGCGGGCCCGGAACACGGCATCCGGGCCCGTCGCACGTCTGGAGCCGGATAATGGGCCTCGCTGCACGTTCTGGCTAGGGTCAAGCCCTTGCCGGGCCGGAAGATCAACCGACGGGAGGCGCTGATCGGCGCGGGGGCAGCCGGGCTCGCGGTGGGCGGGACCGCCTACGCCGCCGGGCTCGACGACCTGCTCCCGCTGACCAGCGCCGAGTCCGAGCGCGTCGTCGATCGCGCCAACGTGGTGGTCGTGATGATCGACTCGCTTCGCAAGGATCACGTCGGTGCCTTCGGCGGGCAGCGGGCGGCCACGCCGAGCCTGGACGCGCTCGCCCGCCAGAGCGTGCGCTTCCCGAACGCCCGGCACGAGGCCATGCCGACCATCCCGGTGCGCCGCTCGCTGGTGCGGGGCCGCAGGGTGTACCCATTTCGGGGCTGGGAGCCCGTCGACCGGCTGCCCCCGGAGCTCGGCTGGCAGGGGATCGGCCCGCGCGAGACGCTCTTCACCGAGGTGCTCGCACGGCGCGGCTACCTCACGGGCTATGTCACCGACAACCCGCACATCCTGCTCCAGCCCTTCGACGACTTCCGCAGCCGCTTCCACGTCGCGACGACGATTCGCGGCCAGCTGCCACTGCGAAACGACGTGAGGGTCCAGGTGTCGCAGCGGGTCCTGCGCCGCCACATGCCGCCCGAGCGCAACGGCCAGGATCGCCACCGCATCGGCACCTACCTGACGCTCAACCGCCCCGGGCGCCCCGAGGGCGAGCACCTGGCCGCACGGGTCTTCACCGCCGGGATGGAGTTCCTCGACCGGGCCACGAGGGAAGGGCGGCCCTTTGCCCTGATCGTCGACGCGTTCGACGTGCACGAGCCGTGGGACCCGCCGGTGGCCTACCTGAACCGCTACGGAGGGCCGGGCCGGGGCGGCTACCGGCCGATCCACCCGTTCAAGACGCCGCTCGGTCGCACCGACGAGCTCAGGGGCAACACCGAAGTACTGGCCCGCCGCCTCTACGCAGCCGAGGTCACCTTCGTCGACGCCTGGGTGGGCCGCTTCCTGAGCAAGCTCGACGAGCTCGGGCTGCGCGAGAACACCTGGGTGGTGCTGACCAGCGACCACGGCGTCCAGCTCGGTGAGCGCGGCGTGATCGGCAAGGACCCGGAGCTCCTGCACCGCGAGCTGATCGACGTGCCGTTCATGATCCGCCACCCGGGCGGGCTGGGCGCGGGCCGCCAGAGCAACTACTTCGCGTCGGCCCACGACATCGGCCCGACCCTGCTCCGGGGGACGGGGGCGCCGGTCCCGGCACACATGAACGGCGTGGACCTCGGGACCGTGTTCGCCGGACGCCGGCCACGGGGACGCCGGGTGTTCACCTCGGCGTGGGGCCCCCGGGTGGTCGCCGGGGACGGC
>DATACN010000353.1:0-2972 GCA_036258995.1 Thermoleophilaceae bacterium
TGGATGGCGGCCACGCTCACGACCCCTGACAGCGTGCTGAGCCACACGAGCGCCGCCGCCTGCTGGGGCTTCCGGCGGCCGACCGGCGCCATGGGAACGGTCACCAGGCCGGGCAGCGGCGGCAGGAGGAGGCTGGGTGGGGTGCTGGTCATGCGCTCCCACACCCTGGCTGGCGACACCACACGGCACCAGGGCATCCCGATCACAACAGGCGCCCGCACCCTGATCGACCTGGCAGCGCAGCTGAACGACCGGCAATTAGGGAGGGCCACAAGGGAGGCGCTGCGCCTCGACGCCACCTCCACCCGGCAGCTGTTCCGGGCCCTGAACAAGCGCCCAAATCGCCGCGGAACGGCCCGGCTGCGCGCATTGGCCCGCCGCTACTCCACCCTGCCCTTCCACCGCACCCGGTCCAACGCCGAGGCCCGCGCGCTCGAAGTTCTCCATGACGCCGGCATCGAGCCCCCAAAGGTCAACATCCGCATAGCCGGCGAGGAGGCCGACCTGACCTGGCCCCAGCGCAAGCTCATCATCGAAATCGACGGCCCGCAGTACCACCGGTTCGCCGACGAGGACGCGCGCAAGCAGCAGGCCTGGGAGGGGGCGGGGTATGTGGTGCGGCGCCTACCCAGCCCGGTCGTCTACGACAGTCCAGCCAGACTGGTTGCGCTGGCCCAGGGCTAACATGGACGCCGTGAAGGACACCGGCACATTCCGCGTCAAGAGCGGCCTCGCGGAGATGCTCAAGGGCGGGGTGATCATGGACGTGGTCACCGCCGAGCAGGCCAAGATCGCCGAGGACGCCGGCGCCGCCGCCGTGATGGCCCTCGAGCGCGTGCCCGCCGACATCCGCTCGGCCGGCGGAGTCGCGCGGATGGCCGACCCCACCAAGATCCAGGAGATCCAGGAGGCCGTGACCATCCCGGTCATGGCCAAGGCACGTATCGGCCACTTCGTCGAGGCCCAGGTGCTGGAGGCCCTGGAGGTCGACTACATCGACGAGTCGGAAGTCCTGACCCCAGCCGACGAGGCCAACCACATCGACAAGTGGGCCTTCAAGGTGCCGTTCGTCTGCGGCGCCACCAACCTCGGCGAGGCCCTTCGACGCATCGCCGAGGGCGCCGCCATGATCCGCTCCAAGGGCGAGGCCGGAACCGGCAACGTGGTCGAGGCCGTGCGCCACATCCGCCTGATCACCGGCGAGATCCGCCGGCTGAAGGCCATGGACGAGGCCGAGCTCCCGAGCGCCGCCAAGGAGCACCGCGCCCCGCTCGAGCTGGTGCAGGACATCGCCGAACGCGGGCGCCTGCCGGTGGTGCTGTTCTGCGCCGGCGGCATCGCCACCCCGGCCGATGCTGCGCTGATGATGCAGCTGGGGGCCGAGGGCAACTTCGTCGGCTCGGGCATCTTCAAGTCGTCGAACCCTGCACAGCGCGCGCGGGCGATCGTCGAGGCCACCACGCACTTCGAGGACGCCGACCGCGTCGCCGCCGCCTCGCGCGAGCTCGGCGACGCCATGCCCGGCATCGAGATGTCCACCCTCGAGGCCGACGGGGGCCTGCTTCAGAACCGCGGCTGGTAGCCGGTGGCCAGTCCAGTGATCGGCGTGCTCGCCCTGCAGGGCGACTTCGAGGCGCACATGCGCGTGCTCGAGGAGCTGGGGGCGAAGGCACGCGCTGTGCGCACCGCGGATGAACTGGAGGGACTCGACGGCCTCGTCATCCCCGGCGGTGAGTCGACCACGATGACCCTCGGCATCGAGCGCGAGCACCTCGCGGAGCCGCTTCGTGAGCTGGTGCAAAGCGGCAAGCCCGTGCTCGGGACGTGTGCCGGGCTGATCATGCTCGACCGCGACCACCTCGGTCTGCTCGACGTCACGGCCCGGCGCAACGCCTTCGGCCGCCAGCTCCACTCGTTCGAGGCCGACCTCGACCTCGACGGCGACGGACCCCTCCGAGCGGTCTTCATCCGTGCCCCCTGGGTGGACGAGCACGGGGACGAAGTGGAGGTGCTGGCAGAGCTCGAGGGGCACCCCGTAGCCGTCCGGCAGGGTCGTATCCTCGCGGTTGCCTTCCATCCCGAGCTGACCGACGACCGCCGGCTGCACCGCTGGCTGGTCGAGAGCGCCAACGGAGCCGCACCTCGATGAGAGACCCCCGCGTACAGGCCCTGGCCCAGATCCTGGTGGGCTACTCGACGAAGGTGAAGAGGGGCGACGTGTGCCTCATCCAGGGCACGACCGCGGGGGAGCCGCTCGTGCAATGCGTCTACGAGGAGGTGCTGCGCGCCGGCGGCCTGCCGATCCTCCAGCTCATGCCAGACGGGGCCGCGGAAGCCTTCTTCTCGCTGGCGAGCGACGAGCAGCTCGACTGGGTGCCACCGACAGCGGAGTGGGCGGCCGAGAACTGCGACGTGCGCCTGGCGATCATGGCCGAGCTCAACACCCGCGAGCTCTCGAACGCCGACCCCAAGAAGCAGGCGCGCGCGCAGAAGGCCCGTAAGCCCCTGATGGAGACCTCCATGCGCCGCTCGGCGGCCGGCGAGTACCGCTGGGCGCTCACGCTCTTTCCGACCCACGCGCACGCGAGCGAAGCCGGCATGTCGCTGCGCGAGTACGAGGACTTCTACTACTCGGCCTGTCTTGCCACGGACGAGGATCCGGTCACTGCCTGGGAACGCCAATCCGACATGGTCAAGCGGCTGACCGAGTGGATCGAGGGCCGGGAGGAGATCCACATCGAGGCCCCCGGGACCGACGTCAAGCTGAACGTGTCGGGGCGCAAGTGGATCCCCTGCTTCGGCGAGCACAACATGCCCGACGGTGAGTTCTTCACCGGCCCGGTCGAGGACTCCGTGAACGGCGAGGTGGCCTTCTCCTTCCCCGCCACCTACGCGGGCCGCGAAGTGTCAGGGATCAAGCTGCGCTTCGAGGACGGCAAGGTCGCCGACGCCACCGCCGAGCGCGGCGAGGC
>DATACN010000354.1:0-3027 GCA_036258995.1 Thermoleophilaceae bacterium
GTAGCTGGCTGCACGAGCCGGTCCTCCTCGGCGAGGACCCTGAGTCGAGCCCCTACTTCCCGGGCACCGTGGTGCGCCTGCGCGAGGAAGGCCCCCCCGACTTGGACGGCGCCTTGCGCGGCTTTGCCTTGCCGTCGCCGGCAGCAGCCTGAGCGCCGTCTCCGTCCCCGGCCCCTTCCTCGGCGGCCGCGGCGGCGCCGTCGCCGCCCGCGTCCGCGGCCTGCTCCCTGGGAGGCTCCTTCGCCCAGTCCTCGTCGAAGTCGACCCGCCACTTGCCGTCGGCGTCCTGCTCGAGCTTGAGCTTGGCGCGGAAGGTGCGCCCGCTGCGGCCGCGGAAGCCGGTGACCTGCTTGGCGGTGCGGCCCACGCCGGGGTCCTCGCCCGCCTCGCGTGAGACGCGCAGGCTCTCGATCAGCTCCTTCGCGACGGGCACCGGCAGCGACTTGCCGGCCTTGCGCTTCCAGATCACGAAGCCGCAGCCGGGATCGTCGCGCGACCAGCACGAGTAGCCCTTGCGGTTCTCGGCGATCTCGCGGCCGCACACCGGGCAGGGCCCGAGCTTGGCGCGCTCGATCCGGACCCCCTTGAGCTTGTCGAGCTCTTGCACGGTGTCCGTGGTGAACCTGGCGATGTCGCCCATGAAGGCCGGGCGGGTGTCCTCACCGCGCTCGATCAGGCCCAGGCGGCGCTCCCAGTCGCCGGTGAGCTCAGGCGAGGTGAGAGGGTGCTCGCCGAGCAGCCGGATCACCTGCACGCCCTTGTCGGTGGCGTGCAGGGCGCGGCCGTCGCGCTCGATGTATCCCACCGTGATCAGGCGCTCGATGATCGAGGCCCGGGTGGCCGGGGTGCCGATCCCGGAGTCCTTCATGGCCTCGCGCAGCTCGGCGTCGTCGATGTCCTTGCCGGCGGTCTCCATCGCGGCCAGCAGCGAGGCCTCCGTGTAGCGGCGCGGCGGCTGGGTCTCCTTGCGCAGCGACTCGACCGAGCGTGTGTCGACGCGCTCGCCCTCGCTCAGCTCGGGCAGCAGCTGGTCGCCGCCGGAGTCGTCGTCGGGACGCTCCTGCGCCTGGGCCTCCTCGCCGTAGACGGCTTTCCAGCCGGCCTCGATCAGCCGGCGGCCGCTTGTGCGGAAGACGTGCTCCACGACCGTCGTCTCGACGCGCGTGCGCTCGAACACCGCCTCGGGATGGAAGACCGCCAGAAAGCGCTTGGCCACCAGGTCGTAGACCTTCAGCTCGTCCTGGCCCATGCGGCCCAGGTCGTGCTCGGAACGGGTCGGGATCAGCGCGTGGTGATCCTCGACCTTGGCGTCGTTGACCACCCGCTGCAGCGGCAGCCGCTCTAGCGAGGTCACGTACTCGGCGGCCTTGGCGTACTGGCCGTTGCGGCCCACCAGGGCGGCGGTGGGCTTGATCTCGGCCACCATGTCGCCGGTCAGGAAGCGCGAGTTGGTGCGCGGGTAGGTGATGGCCTTGTGCTCCTCGTAGAGGCGCTGGGCCGCCGCGAGCGTGCGGCGCGCCGAGAAGCCGTAGAGCGTGTTGGCGTGGCGCTGCAGGGAGGTGAGGTCGTAGAGGAGCTGCGGCCGCTCGCGCTCCTCCTTCTTCTCGAGCTTCGTGATGTCGCCCGGCTGGCCGGTGCAGGCCTCGACGATGGCCTTGGCCTCGTCCTCCGCCTTCAGACGCCTGCCGCCCATGTAGCGGCCGCTGTACAGGCGCTCCGCACTGGCTGCGAAGGACGCCTCCACCAGCCAGTAGGGCTCGGGCTTGAAGGCCCGGATCTCCTCCTCGCGCCGGGCCACCAGCGCCAGCGTGGGCGTCTGCACGCGCCCCAGCGAGACGGCGCCGTCGAACGCGGCCCGCAGCCTGATAGACGCCGCACGGGTGGCGTTCATGCCGACCACCCAGTCCGCCTCGGAGCGCGAGCGCGCCGCGTCCTCGAGCGTGGCCATGTCCTCGCCGGGCCGCAGCCGCTCGAAGGCGTCCGTGATGGCCTTCTTCGTCATCGACGACAGCCACAGCCGCCTGACGGGCTTGTCCACGCCCGCCGTCTCGTACACGTACGCGAAGATCAGCTCGCCCTCGCGGCCGGCGTCGCAGGCGTTGACGATCGTCTCGACCTCGTCGTCCTTCATCAGCTTGTGGATGGCCCGCAGCTGCTTGGCCGCCCGCTCGTCGTTGGGGACGAGCTTGAACTCCTCGGGCAGGATCGGAAGGTCGGCGAAGCGCCACTTCTTGAGCTTCGGGTCGTAGGCGTCCGGCTCGGCGAGCCCGACGAGGTGCCCCACCGCCCAGGTCACGATGTAGTCGTCCCCGACGAGGTGGGTCTTGTCCTTCGACTGCTTGAACGAGTCGGGCAGCGCGGACGCGAGGTCGCGCGCGACCGACGGCTTCTCCGATATGACGAGCGTCTTGCCCATGAGCCGTGAAGATAAGCAGGGTAGGAGGCTGGCTTAGGGCGCGGCGGTCGTTCAGCGCCGAACTGTGCGCATGAACAGGAGTCCGCAGACGACCGCGATAACTGCGGCGACCAGCGGTATCCCGGCACCGATGACGCCCGCTATGGCGAGCACGATGCCGATGACGGCCACGGCCCCGAAGCCGGCGGTGGCGAGCACCAGGCGGAAGGCGCGCTCCTCGCGTGCGCGGCGCGGGACCCGCGATCGGGACGGCTCGAGCTCGCTCATGGGGGCCTCATGCTAGAGCGCCGTTCGGGTCGGAGACGACCAAGCGCGTGCCCGGATCGATCGATCGTTCCAGGTAGGCGAACTGCCGTCGGGGCGTCACGAACTTCTAGAACGAGCGCAGGAAGCGCCGCGCGCGCACGCGGCCGCGGGATGGCCCGGAGCTCGCAATGCCCACCTCGCGCACCCGGCCGCGCCGCACCTTGAACACGAGCGTGGCTCCGCGACCTCGCCGCAGATACCAGGTGTTCGGGCCGATCCCGAACCTGCGTGCGCGGCCCTGCAGCTTTCGGGCCCGCGAGCCGGGGCGCAAGCCGAAAGCGCCGTGGCGGCGGCTGCTGCTGAGG
>DATACN010000355.1:0-3964 GCA_036258995.1 Thermoleophilaceae bacterium
GGCCGGCGGCCCCGGGCCGAGCAGGTAGGCCTCGTCGGCACGGCGGGCGTGCGGGGCGTCGCGGTCGGGCTCCGAGTAGACGGCCACCGTGCCGATGCCGAGCTCCTCGAGCGTCCGCATCACCCGGATGGCGATCTCGCCACGGTTGGCGACCAGGACCTTCTCGAACATTGGGGGCGCGGAGCATAATGGGCCGGTGAAGCGGGCCGTCGCCGCCTCTTTCGCCGCCCTAGTGACCCTGGCGCCGGCCCCTCCGGCGGACGCCGCGCTGCGTTTCAAGCGCTGTGGCGGCTACGGGTTCGCGTGCGCGAGGCTGAGCGTCCCCCTCGACCACTCGGGCGCCGCGCCGGGCGGGATCTCGCTGCTCGTGAAGCGCCTGCGGGCCGATCGCCGGCCGCGCCGGGGGGTCACTTTCGTGCTCGCCGGCGGCCCGGGACAGTCGGCGACCGACACGTTCGAAGGAGACGGCCTCGGCCAGCTCTACGGGGCGTTCCGCAACCGCGACCTGATCGTGTTCGACCAGCGCGGCACTGGCCGCTCCGGCTTGCTGCGCTGCCGCGCGCTGGAGCGCTCCAACCTGCTCAATGCCGGCCGGGCGGCGGGCGCGTGCGCCGACCGGCTGGGACCGCGGCGGGCCTTCTACACGTCGCAGGACTCGGCCGAGGACATCGAGGACATCCGGCGCGAGCTCGGGGTGGAGCGGATCGCGCTGTTCGGCACGTCCTACGGCACGAAGGTCGCGCTCGCCTACGCGCTTCGGTATCCCGGCAACGTCGAGAGGATGGTGCTCGACTCGGTGGTCGAGGCGGACGGTCCCGACACGCTCTACCGCGACACGTTCGCGGCGGTGCCGCGCGGGCTCCGCGCGATATGCCGGTCGGGCTGCCGGCGTTTCACGCGCGATCCGCTCGGCGACCTGCAGCGCCTGGTGGCGCGGCTCGCTGCCGGGCCGCTGCGGGGCGAGTTGGTAGACGGGCGCGGAAGGCGCCGGCGGACCAGGCTGACCCGCGGCGAGTTCCTGTCGATCCTCCTGGCCGGCGACTTCGACCCGAGCCTTCGGGCCGCGTTCCCGGGCTCGGTGCGCGCCGCCCTCAACGGCGACGAGACCCCGCTCCTGCGCCTGCGCCGCCGCGCCTTCGCCCTCGACGGAGAGCCGCCCCCGGCTCGCAGTCTCAGCTCGGCGCTCTACGCGGCGACCACCTGCGAGGAGCTTCCCTTCCCCTGGTCACGGGACGCGCCTCGCGACCCGGCCGAGCGCCGCCGACAGGCCGAGCAGGCGATCGCCGGCGAGCCGGACTCGTCGTTCTCGCCATTCGATCGGCTGACGGCGCTCGACAATGACCTGTTCTCGCTCTGCGAGCGCTGGCCGCATTCCGAGCCCCTCCGCGGCAACGGCGGCGGGCCGCTGCCCGACGTCCCGGTGCTCTTGCTCGAGGGCGAGGACGATCTGCGCACCCCGGTCGAGAACGCCCGGCGGGTCGCGGCCCTCTTTCCCCGCTCGAAGCTCGTGGTCGCGCCCGCCACCGGGCACTCGGCGCTGGGCTCGGACAGCAGCGGCTGCGTCGAGCGCGCCTTCGCCCGCTTCTTCGCCGGCCGCCGGGTCAACAGCCGCTGCCGACGCACCGCGCGGATGTTCAAGGCCATACCGCCGCCGCCGCGGTCGGTCATCCGGCTCGACCCGGCACCCGGCTCACGCGGCCGCCGCGGCCGGGTGCTTACGGCGGTGGCACTTACCCTGAAGGACGTCTTCGAGGACTCGCTCACCAACCTGATCCTCGACTTCCGCGACCCCGACCTGGCCCGCGGCGGCGGCCTGCGAAACGGCCGCTACCGCCTTGACGGCAACAGCCGCCTGACCCTCCGCCGGCTCGCCTACGTGCCCGGTGTACGGATAAGCGGCTTCATGAATCGCTTCGGCGAAGGCTCCCAAAGAGGCCGCCTCCGAATCGCCGGCCCCTCGACCCCGAACGGCCGGCTGCGGATCTTCCGCAACCGGGTGGCGGGCCGCCTGGGCGGCCACCGGGTCAGAGGTCGCCTGCGCCCGGGAGTGGCGCTAGCCGGCGCGAAGGCAAAGGCGGCGGCCAGTCGGTTACCGCTCCCCCGCTAGGGGCGCAGTTCGTCGGTCGATCAGTCCTTGTAATCGGGATTCACGGCGTCCTCCACGGCGATCTTCCATTGCCCACGAACCTGGCGTAGCTCGAGGCGCCAGATCCGCCTCTCGCTTCTCCACCTACCGCCCTCGAAGTGCTCGTGACGGCCTGTGAGCGCAGCGGTCGCTCCTCGTCGGCCGGCTCGCACTCCTTGCCATTCGGTGATCCGCAAACGAAAGCGCCGGCACGACTGCCGGACCTCTGGCGCCGTCCCGCTCGCCGCCAGATTGTTGAGCTCTGCGCGCAAAGCGGGGCTGGTGTAGACCTCGTTGAAGACGGCAAACGCGGCGGCGGGGATGGGATCGCACGCAACGGCGGCCCCTCGAATGAAGAGACGCCGCGAAATACTCCGCTTGACCGCCTCCACCATTGCCGCCGGCCCGGCGTCCGGCCCCGGCCGAACCCTGGCACCGACCTCTCGCTCCGCCTCGAATTGCGCTTGCAACTCCGGGCCGCTGATCGGGCGGGCGGGCGGGATCCGGGCAGGCGGCCGAACCGGCCTACCGCGTCGAAGGAAACCCGAGATGGTCCCGATGCCCTGAACGCGGGCCTCCGTCACGACCACTTCCGAGCTCGCTTGCGAGTTCGACTCCCCGCACCCAGCGGCCACGCTTCCGGTCAGCAACGTCGCGGCGGTAAGCAAAGCCCACCGCCTATCGCATCCCTCCATCACGAGTCAGCGTAAGCCACCGGGCCCTGCTTTGGGCCTAGGCCACGCGTTTGCCGACCAGCTCGGCGTGCGCGGTTACTTGCGAGGCGAACTCCGGGAAGTCGCTCGCGTAGAGCTGCTGGGGGCCGTCGCAGAGGGCCGCCTCGGGGTCGCCGTGGACCTCGACGATGATCCCGTCGGCTCCCACCGCCGCCGCCGCGCGGGAGAGCGGGCCGACCAGGCGGCGGTCGCCGGAGGCGTGCGAGGGGTCCACGATCACGGGCAGGTGGGTGTGCAGCTTCAGCCAGGGGACGGCGCCCAGGTCGAGCGTGAAGCGCATCGCCGTCTCGAAGGTGCGGATGCCGCGTTCGCAGAGGATTACGCGCTCGTTGCCTTCCTTCAGCACGTAGTCGGCCGCCATCAGCAGCTCGTCGAGCGTCGAGGAGAGGCCACGCTTCAGCAGGACCGGTTTTCCGAGCTTGCCGACGACCTCGAGCAGGCCGTAGTTCTGCATGTTGCGCGCGCCGACCTGGATCACGTCGACCACCTCCTGGAAGCGGCCGGCATGGGCGATGTCGGTCAGCTCGCTGACGACGGGGAGGCCCGTCTCCTCGCGCACCGCGGCCAGGATGTCGAGGCCATCGGCCCCCAGGCCCATGTACGAGAAGGGCGAGGTGCGTGGCTTGAACGCTCCGCCGCGCAGCATCGAGGCGCCGCTCTGCGCGACCACCTTCGCGACGGTGCGGGTCTGGTCGGGGGTCTCGACGGTGCAGGGGCCGGCGATCAGGCAGAAGGTGTCGCCGCCTCCTACGCGGCGGCCGTCCACGTCGAAGGCCGTGGGCTCCTGGTGAGAGAGCTCGCTGGAGGCGAGCTTGTACGGCCGGCTTATCGGAACGACCTGGTCCACGCCTGGCAGCCCCTCGAGCCCCATCGCGCGCACGCCCTCGGGATCGCCGATCGCCCCGATCGCCGTGGTCAGCTCGCCCGGCATGACCTTGGCGTGCAGGCCGGCGGCCTCGAGCCGCTCGACCACGGCCTCGATCTCCGCAGGCGTCGCCTGCGGTGTCATCACGACCATCATGTCGCCGAGAAGGCTAGGCGCTACGCGCCGATCATCCCGGCGCCGACCGTCTCGTTCGAGGCGGGGTCGATCAGGATGAAGCTG
>DATACN010000356.1:0-2569 GCA_036258995.1 Thermoleophilaceae bacterium
TTCGCGGAGCAGCTCGCCCAGCGCGTCCGCTGGCCTCGGATCTGGAGGCTCCTGTAGCGGGTGCCGGCGCGGCGCGTGGCCCGGTTCAGGCGCGGCTCGACCTCGGCCCGGGCCCTGCGCCGGTACCAGCGCTCGAGCGCCTCGCGCAGGGCGGCCTCGCCGGGCTCGGCAACGGCCACGTGGAGCAGCGGCCCGCGCCGGGCCACGTGCGGGCGCATGCGCCACGGCTCCACGAGCACGCGTAGCTCCAGGCGCTCTCCCAGGTATGGGACCTCGCCGCCGGGCTCGAGCCGGGGCGGCGGGAACTCCGCCTGGGACTCGGCCATCCGGCGCAGCGTGCGCTCGATCCAGCGCTGCTTCTGGCGCACGAACGGCTCGACCTTGCGCAGCGGGAAGCGGTCGGGGACCACCACCTCGACGCCGTCGCCACCCACGTCGATGCGGGCGTGGCGGGCGCGCGAGGAGCGCCGAATGCGGTACGGGACGCTGGTCACGAGCGCCCGCAAAGATAGGGAGGGGCCCGGCGCTACTCGGCCTCGAGCAGGGTATGCGCGCCCGCTGCGGCCGGCCTTCCGTCGACTACGTCGTCGTAGATAGCCGCCACCCCCCGCGCCAGGGCAGGCCAGGAGTAGCGGCTGCGGGCGGCCTCGTAGGCGGCCTCGCCGCGCCTGCGGCGTTCGTCGTCGCCGTTCGCGAGCTCGACGATGGCGCGCACCATGGCGTCCTCGTCGTCCGGCGGTACGAGCCAGCCTGTCTCACCGTCGTCGACGATCTCGGCGGGCCCATGGGCGTCCACGGCCACCACCGGCAGGCCGCAGGCCATGGCCTCCACCAGCACCTGGCCGAACTGCTCGCGCACCGAGGGCAGCACCAGGGCATCCGCGGCGTTCAAGCCGTCGGGCAGGTCGTCGTGGCCTCGCCAGCCGGCCAGGAACACATCGGGATCGCCGCTCTCGCGGATCACGCTCAGCGGGTGCTCGCCCTCCCACTCGCCGGGGAACCCGCCGAGCAGCACGAGCGGGGCCGGCGTGTGCAGCTCCTCACGCGCGCGCGCGTGCGCGCGAACGAGCAGTGGGATGCGCTTGACCTCGGTGTAGCGGCCCACGTAGAGCAGCACGGGGCCGCCCGAGCGAAACGGCTCGAGGTCCTCGTCGGTGTAGGAGACGCTTCCCGGCTCGCCCGACTCGTCCCACCCGCGCGGGTCCTCCACCAACCAGCGGCGCCAAAGGGAGAGCCTGTCGTCGCCGGTCGCCGGTCGCCGGTCGAAGCCCTCCGGGTCGAAGCCGTTGGGCGCCCACACGACCCGCTCGGCCTCGACCCCGAGCAGGTCCGGCACCCGCCTGACGGCGTCCGGCGACAGCACGAACAGGCGCTCACAGCCGTGCGCCCAGCCGCGCATCCGCTCGGCCCAAGCCTCGGCGTGGTCCCAGCCCTCCGGTGGGCCCTCGGCGATCTCCTGGAGCATCAGCAGCTCCGTGCCGTGAAGGTGACCCACACGGGGGACATCGCCGAACGACCGCTCC
This sequence comes from Thermoleophilaceae bacterium, assembly GCA_036258995.1. Classification (GTDB taxonomy): domain Bacteria; phylum Actinomycetota; class Thermoleophilia; order Solirubrobacterales; family Thermoleophilaceae; genus DATACN01. The sequence continues at coordinate 1,524 of DATACN010000356.1, forward strand.
GCGGCCTCGTTCAGCGGCGTGAGGTGGTGCAGGTGGAGAACGTCGGCCTCCCCTGCCCCCGCCTGGCCGAGGTGGCGCTCCCAGGTCTCGACCAGCCGCTCGAAGTCGGTGTCTGCGACCTTGGCCATAACCCTGTCCGGGGCCTCCTCGCGGTCCTCGTACGACGGCTGGAAGGGCGGATCGGCCTTCAGCGGGTCGTCCGCGGAGGCCGCCTCGCTGTAGTCGATCGGATGGACCTCGAGGCCCTCGTAGAAGGTCTCGGCGTGCGCCTCTTCGCCCGCCTCGCCGAGCGAGCCGCATGCGATCGAGGTCTCCCAACCGGCGTCCTTGAGGTTTCGGGCCACATAGCGGGCAACCTGGGCGGATCCGCCCCGCGGAAAGAACAGAAGGCCCATAACCACGCGCCGCACGCCCCCCGCAACCTACTCGTACATGCGTCCACCTACCTCAATCCGGTGAGGAAAGCGCCGACAAGACCCTCAGATGAATTCGCCGGACACCGCAATGAACAGGCGCTCCAAGGTTCTTCTCACGGCCGGCCTCGCGGTCCTGATCGCGCTCGTGCTCGCGATCGCAGGCGTGGCTAGCCCGCGCGAGGTGGCCGCTCAGAACGGCGTGAACAACTCGGCCGGCTCCACGAAGCTGGTCCGCTCGAGCGCCGTCCAGGGCAACGGCAACCAGCAGGCGAGCAAGAACAGCGCGCAGGCGAGCAAGAAAAAGAAGCGTCGTAAGAAGAAGAAGCGGCGCCCGGCCAAGCCCGCGGCTGGAACCCCGGGTGTGCCCGGTCCGCAGGGTCCCGCCGGCCCCGCCGGCCAGAACGGCCAGGCCGGCCCGCAGGGTCCCGCCGGCCAGAACGGCCAGGACGGTGCACAGGGCCCCGCCGGTCCGCAGGGCCCCGCCGGTCCGCAAGGTGACGTCGGCCCCGCCGGCCCCGCTGGTCCGCAGGGCGAGACCGGCCCCGCCGGTCCGCAGGGTCCCGCCGGTCCCGCCGGTCCTCAGGGCGATCCCGGGGCGCAGGGTCCCCAGGGTGTTCAGGGTCCCCAGGG
>DATACN010000357.1:0-13175 GCA_036258995.1 Thermoleophilaceae bacterium
GCGGTCCTCGTCGGCCTCGGTCACCCGCTCCTCGATCAGGCGGCGCGAGTCCGCGGCGTGCTCGTGGTCGAGCTCGGCGTGCAGCGAGAAGTACTCGGTGGCCGGGCCCTCCTCCATGCCGTAGTGGCGCGCGAGGCCTTCGAGCTTGGTCTGTGAGATCGCGGGCTGACCCGACTCGATCGCGTACGCCACGACCAGGCGCTCCAGCACGTCGTCGCCCGCGGTCCATGCAGCCACGCAGGCGGCCGACTCTGCTCGCGGCTCGCGCTCTGAGTCGCCGCCGACCGCGACCGCGAAGCGGTCCCACAGCTCGACGTGCGTCCTCTCCTCGGCCGCATGCGCTTCGAGCTGCGCGCGGGTATCCGGGTCGGACGCGCTGGACGCCGCCGCCGCCAGCCCGTCAGCCAGCGCGACGACCGCGTGCCGGTATTCGCCCGAGTACGTCGCGAGCTCCTCGCGGGACAGCTCGCCGGCGCTCCAGCGCGTGTAGAAGGGATGGTCGAGCACGTTCCAGCGCTCGCGGACGGCCTCCAGGCGGTCGAAGAAGTTCACGGATCTCCTCGGGTTGGGCAAGGTCGGGTGGGGTCGGGCATCCTAGTCGCCCGTGCGGCCGCCGCCCGACGCCGATATCCCCGCGCCGGAGTTCCCGCCGCGCATGGAGTGGCTCAACGTGGCCTTCCTGCGGATGGACAGGCAGATGGGCCGCCACGCCGTGCTCCTGGAGTTCTGGGACTTCGCGCGGATCAACTCGCTGCGTACGCTGCCCTACCTCAAGGCCTGGCATGAGCGCTACCGCGAGGCCGGGCTGCGAGTGATCGGCGTCCACACCCCCGGCTACTCGTTCGGCCGCGACAGCGAGGTCGTCGCCGGCGCCGTCGAGCGCCTTCAGATCACGTATCCGGTGCTCCTCGACCCGCGCTTCGAGGTCTGGCGCCTGTACGGCAACCACGGCTGGCCGGGGCGCTACCTCGTCGACCGCGCCGGGCTCCTGCGCTTCATGCACTACGGCGAGGGCGAGTACGAGGAGACCGAGCTGGCCATCCAGGATTGCCTGCGCGAGCTCGACTCCGGCCTCGAGCTGCCGTCCCCGCTGGAGCCGATCAGGCCGGAGGACGCCCCGGGCGTGCTCCTCGAGCCCCAAACCGCCGACATCGCCCTGCCGCGCGAGCGCGACCGGCTCGAGCTGGTGCGCGACTGGGAGGACGGCGAGGACTACATCGAGGCCGCCGACGCCGGCGCGGCCGCGAGCTTCACGTGGTCGGGCGCCGAGGCGTATGCGGTCTTGTCGGGGGCCGACCGCGAGCCCGGGCTCTACGAGACCGACGGCACGGTCGTCGCGGAGGACCCGGGCCTCCGGCTGCACGGCGTCCAGTTCACGCCGAGGCTGCCCTAAGGTCCGCGCGTTTTCCCTTTGCTCGGTCCGGGTAGGCCTCCGGACGAGCGGATCTGGGGGTACGTGTGAAGCGAGTCGTTTCCTGTCTGGTCGGTCTAGTGGCGCTTGCGGCTGCGGCGCCGGCGAACGCGGGGCATCCCGGCGAGAGCGCGAGCGCGAGCGTGGTCGCCAACACCGGCTCGCAGAACATGGAGCTGCTCGCCAACGTGCCGAAGAGCGGCACCACCAACTCGGACCTCGCCTTCTGGGGCAACCTGATCTACGCCGGGAACTACAACGGCTTCCGGATCATCGACGCGTCCAATCCGGGCTCGCCCCAGGTCCTGAGCGACTACTCCTGCCCCGGCCCCCAGAGCGACGTCGCCGTGTGGGACACCGGCCGGCAGCGGCTTCTGGTCACGTCGATCGACAGCAGGCAGGCGACCGAGCAGTGCAACAGCGGCCCGGGCAACGCAACGGCCGGCTTCGAGGGCCTTCGCATCTTCGACGTGACGAATCCGCGCTCGCCGCGATTGATAACCGGCGTGCAGACCGACTGCGGCTCGCACACGCACACGATCGTCCCGTCCGACAAGCGCAGCAACGGCGAATACTTCACCGATCCCGACTCGCCGAGCCGCCTGCTGGTGTACGTCTCCTCCTATCCGCTCGGTCCCGGGCTGCACGGCGACGACAGCGAGACGGCGGCGAACTCGGAGTGCGGAGTGCCCGACAATCCGAGCGGCCCGCACAACGTCGAGTCGATCGTCGAGATCCCGTTCAGCAACCCGGCCGGCGCCGAGGTCATCAACCAGCTCGAGCTCGGCCCGGCGACGATCGGCTGCCACGACATCGGCGTCCACCTCGGCGCCGACAAGGCGGCCGCGGCCTGCCTGACCGAGGGTCAGATCTGGGACATCTCCAACCCGGCGGAGCCCGTGATCGAGGAGCGCATCCGCAACGCGAGCGTCGAGATCTGGCACTCGGGCTCGTTCACCTGGGACGCCCGGATAGCGATCTTCGGCGACGAGGAGAGTGGGGCCACCGGCCCGACGCACGGTTGCATCAACGCCACCCTGCCCGCGGCCCCCGGGTCGATCTGGTTCTACGACGTCGAGAGCCCTGGCGCACCGGTGGAGAGCTTCACACAGCGGCGCGGCCAGCTCGGCGAGCTCGTCTGCACCGCGCACAACTACAACGTGATCCCGGGCACGCGGCAGGAGCTGCTCACCTCGGCGTTCTACACGGCGGGGACCGGCATGATCGACTTCAGCCGTCCCTTCGACGGCGTGGCGAGCCCGGCGGAGCCGGTGGAGATCGGTCATTACGACGCGGCCGAGGGCGACGGAGGCAACGCGGCCAACGCCAACACCTGGTCGACGTACTTCTACCGCGGCCTCGCGGTGGCCAATGACATCGACCGGGGAGTGGACATCCTGCGCTACACCGGCCCGGAGACGCGCAACGCCACCCGGCTGGGGCACCTCAACCCGCAGACGCAGGAGGACTACATCCGCCCGCGCCGCTAGGCGCGGGCGGCCAGCTCCCGGCGGATCTCCCTCGGGAGCATGAAGCGCACGTCCTCCTGCACGACCTCGAACTCCGAGACGTCGCGGGTGCCGCGCGCGCGGAAGAAGTCGACCAGGCGCTGAACCAGCTCCTCGGGCGCGCTCGCTCCCGAGCTGATGCCGACCACACGCTTGCCCTCGAGCCATTCCTCGCGGACCTGGGACTCGTTGTCGATCAGGTGCGACTCGGCGCCGTGGTCGCGGGCAACCTCGACCAGGCGGTTGGAGTTCGATGAGTTGCGTGAGCCGATAACCAGCACCAGGTCGCACTCGCGCGCCATCTGGCGCACGGCCATCTGACGGTTGGTGGTCGCGTAGCAGATGTCGTCGGACTTCGGGCCCGTGACGTTGGGGAAGCGCTCGCGCAGCCGGCGGATGATGCGGTCGGTCTCGTCCACCGAGAGGGTCGTCTGGGTGAGGTAGGCGATCCGGTCGGGATCTTCGACCTCGAGCTCGTCGACGTCGGCCTCCGTCTCGATCAGGACCATGCTCGCGGGAGCCTCGCCCATGGTTCCCTCGACCTCCTCGTGGCCCTCGTGGCCGATCAGCACGATCGTGTAGCCGTCGGCGGCGAACTTCTTCGCCTCCACGTGCACCTTCGTCACGAGCGGGCAGGTCGCGTCGATCGTCCTGAGTTGACGGGCCGCCGAGTTGGCGTGCACGCCCGGCGCCACCCCGTGTGCCGAGAAGACGACGGTCTCCCCTTCCGGCACCTCCGTCTCCTGCTCCACGAAGATCGCGCCGCGCTCGCGCAGCTCCTCGACCACGTGCTTGTTGTGCACGATCTCCTTGCGCACGTAGACGGGCGGCCCGTACAGCTCGAGGGCCCGCTCGACCGTCTGGACGGCCCGGTCCACGCCCGCGCAGTATCCGCGCGGAGCGGCCAGCAGCAGCTTCTCGGGGGCGGCGCTCACGACTTGGTCAGAGGCTAGCGAGCAGCTCGTACACGGTCTCGCCCACGCGGTCGAGGCTGCGCTCGGACACCGCGGACATGTTGTCGCAGCGGCGGTGCCAGCAGGGAAAGTCGAAGTCGATCAGGTCGATCGAGGGCACGCCGCGACGCAGGAACGGCACGTGGTCGTCGTAGACGGCGTCCGAGCTCGAGGACGGGAAGACCCGGGAGGCCCCCACGCGCCGGGACGCCGCCCGCAAGCGCGCCCACAGCCGGCGGTTCGAGAGATCCTCTCGCGGGATCCGGAGATTCTTGTCGCCGACGAAGTCGAGCAGGACCATGGCTTCGGCCTCCCGATAGCGGCGCGCGGCGAACTTGCTGCCGCGCAGGCCCGTCCGGAGGAAGTCGCCGTCGTCGTCGGGACCGGGGCTCTCCTCGCCGTCGAACAGCACGAACACGAGTGTCTTCGGCGGCCGCCTGCCCCTGAGCTCCCGCGCGAGCTGCACCACCGTGGCGGTGCCGGAGGCGCCGTCGTTCGCTCCGACGAATCCCGGGATGTCCTTGGTGTCGTAGTGCGCTCCGACGACCACGTAGCGGCGGCTGCGCCCGCGCACGCGTCCCACCACGTTGCGAAGCCCGGGATGGCGCGGGATGGCCTGGAAGCGCCCGTTGGGCAGCAGACGGCGCAGGCGCGCCGCCAGCCGCCTCGAGGCGGGCGACCCCGCCGGCCGCGGTCCCAGCTCGACCTGCTCGCGCAGCAGCCTGAACGCCGCCGCCGAGTCGAAGCGGTCCACCGACGGCCCCGCGGCACGCGGCGCCGCGTCGGAGTCGCCGTCGAGGAAAGGCACGTTGTCGGTCGCGACGAGGGCGATCAGCACCAACCCGAGCGCGACTTGCACCGTGAGAACGGCCGCCAGCGGCTTCACGCCGCTGATTGTGGCGGGTGCGGCTCGGCAGTAGGCTCCTCTCGTGGCCAAGCCGGGTCACAAGGACCGTCTGAGCGCGGTCGACGCGTCCTTCCTGCACCAGGAGAAGCAGGCCTCGCACATGCACGTCGGCGCGCTCGTGACCTTCGAGGGCCCGCCGCCCAGCCACGAGGAGTTCATGGAGGGCATCGGATCGCGCCTCCACCTGGTCCCTCGCTACCGGCAGAAGCTCGCATTCCCCCGCTTCGAGATGGGCCGTCCGTTCTGGATCGACGACCCGCAGTTCAACATCGAGTACCACGTCCGGCAAACCGGTCTGCCCCCGCCGGGATCGCTCGACCAGCTGCGCCGGCTGGCCGGCCGCATCTTCTCCCAGCGGCTCGACCGATCGAAGCCGCTGTGGGAAATCTGGCTCGTGCAGGGGCTCGAGGACGGAGGCTTCGCGCTGATCTCGAAGACACATCACTCTCTCGTCGACGGCATCTCGGGGGTGGACATCTCGACCGTGCTGTTCGACCTCGAACGCCACCCGCCCGAGCGCGACGACGGCGCCGGCCTGGACGGCTGGACCCCGATGCCCGAGCCCTCGCAGGCCGAGCTGGTGGCCGAGGGCGTGAAGGGGCTGGTCCGCACGCCGGCCGAGCTCACCTCGCGCGCCATCGGGGCCCTCGCGCGGCCCGGCCGGACGGCGGGCGACCTGCGCGAGATCGTCGAAGGCCTTGGGGAAGTTGCCTGGGCCGGGCTGAACCCAGCGCCCGACGTACCGCTCAACGTGCCGATCGGCCCCCACCGGCGCGTCTGGTGGGTGCGGAGCCGGCTGGACGACTTCAAGGAGATCAAGAACGCGCTGGGCGGCACGGTCAACGACGTGGTCCTGGGCGTGGTGTCCGGAGCCCTGTCGCGCTGGCTTCGGTCGCGGGGCGTGCGGACCGAGGGCGTCGAGCTTCGTGCGCTCGTGCCGGTCTCGATCCGCGGCGAGGACGAGCGGGGCCAGCTTGGCAACCGCATCGCCGCGATGCGCGGACCCCTGCCCGTCTACGAGCAGGATCCCGTCAGGCGGCTGCAGATCGTGCGCGAGGCGATGGAGGGGCTCAAGGAGTCCAAGCAGGCGCTCGGTGCGGAGGTGATCGCCGGGCTACAGGGCTTCGCCCCGCCGACGCTGCTCGCCCAGGCCTCGCGGCTCAACTTCTCGACCAGGCTCTTCAACCTGATCGTGACCAACGTGCCGGGACCGCAGTTCCCGCTCTACATGCTCGGACGCGAGATGCTCGAGCTCGTGCCGATCGCATTCCTGCCCGAGAACCACGCCCTCGCGGTGGCCATCATGAGCTACAACGGCAGGATGGACTTCGGCCTGCTCGCCGACTACGACGCGATACCGGACATCGACGCGATCGGCGAGCGCATCGAGGAGTCGCTGCAGGAGCTCCTCGACGCAGCGCGCAGCGGAGCGGAGGTCGCCACCTGAGCGGGTCGTATGGAGCTGAGCTGCCGGCGCGCTAGAAGACGAACGCGATCAGCAGCACGATGATGAGGATCAGAACGATCGTGCCAACGCCGATGTACATGCTTCCTACCTCCCTTTCGTTGACCCACTAGTTCCCCGTTCGCCGCGGGCCGAACCGCGCGAATCGGCTGTTTCAGGTTGCATACCGATGGGTATGTGAGTACCGGCAGGTATGTGACTTGGCGGCGGAACGGCACACCTTCCTATTCGGCGACCTCGTGGGCTTCACGGCTCTCACGGCCGCTGAGGGCGATGACCGGGCCGCGGAGGTGGCGCTCGCGCTCCATGAGCACGTGGACGAGATCGCCGGCAACTACCGCGCCGACGCCATAAAGACGATCGGGGACGCCGTGATGCTGCGCTGCGATGACCCGGGCCTGGCGGTCGAGCTGGGACTGCGGATCGTGGAGGACCTGGACGCCATTCCCGGCTTCCCGCCGGTGAGGGTGGGCGTGCACACCGGGACCGCGGTGAACCGCAACGGCGACTGGTACGGCGGGGCGGTGAACGTCGCCGCGCGGCTGTGCGGCGCCGCCGGCGGCGGCGAGGTGCTGGTGAGCGCAGCGACCTGCGAGGCCGCGGGCCGCCGGAAGCGGATCGCGCTGGCGCCGAGGCGGTTGCACTGGCTGAAGAACGTGACCGAGCCCGTGCCGGCTCACCTGGCGAGCCGTCGCGAGTGCCCATGGCACCGCGTCCGGCTGTTGCGAGGCGTGGTCGCTTGACCGCCACCCTCCCACCGGGCCCGCGGATGCCGCGGGCACTCCAGACGGTCGGCTGGGTACTGCGCACCGGGCCCTTCCTCGAGCGCTGTCGCGAGCGCTACGGCGACACCTTCACGCTGAAAGTGGCGCAGGAGCTGACCTGGGTCATGGTCAGCGACCCCGAGGTGGTGCAAGAGGTGTTCAAGGGTGATCCGCGCCTGCTTCACGCCGGTGAGGCAAACGAGGTCCTGCTCCCGCTCGTGGGCCGGCACTCCGTCCTCCAGCTCGACGAGGCCCCGCACATGCGCGAGCGCAAGCTCATGCTGCCCGCTTTCCACGGTGAGCGCATGACCCGCTACGGCGAGGTGATGCGCGATGCGGCCGAGCGCGAGCTCGAGCGCTGGCCAGAGGGCGAGCCGATCCAGCTGCGGCCGCGCATGCAGGCCGTCACGCTCGAGGTGATCATCCGCGCGGTCTTCGGGTTCCGCGAGCGGGAGCGCATCGAGCTGGCCCGCGAGCGCCTGACCCACGTGCTCGACATCACCACCGACTGGCGCTCGATGCTGGCACTCGCCGTGCTTGGGCCGAGGCGTGTGTACGAGTGGCGCTACTTCCAGCGCGAGCTCGACCCGGTGAACGAGCTGATCTTCGAAGAGATCCGCCGCCGGCGGGAGGCGCAGGACCTCGAGGAGCGTGACGACGTGCTCTCGCTGCTCGTGCAAGCGCGCCACGAGGACGGCAGCCCCATGAGCGACGAGGAGCTGCGCGACGAGCTGATGACCTTGCTGGCCGCCGGCCACGAGACCACTGCCACCGCGCTGGCCTGGGCGCTCGAGCGGCTGGTGCGCCACCCCGACAAGCTCGAGCGGCTGGCCGAGGGTGACGAGGACTACGTGGACGCCGTGATCAAGGAGACGCTCCGGCTGCGGCCGGTTCTCCCGATCGTCGTGCGAAAGCTCCAGGAAGAGATGGAGATCGGTGGCATGCGGCTGCCGGCCGGCGTGTCGGTGGCGCCCTGCATCTACCTGGTGCACCGCCGGGCGGACGTCTACCCAGACCCCTACCGCTTCCGGCCAGAGCGCTTTCTCGAGCAGCCGGCCGGCACCTACACCTGGATCCCCTTCGGGGGCGGCGTGAGGCGCTGCCTGGGCGCGACCTTCGCCATGTTCGAGATGAAGGCGGTGCTCCAGGCAATCGTGGGCCGCCTGAGCCTGCGGCCCGCGCGCCCCGAGCCCGAGCGCATCAGGCGCCGCGCCATCACGCTCGTCCCCGCGCGCGATGCCGAGGTGCTGGTGGAGGCGGCAGCCTGATGCCCCGCCTGAGCCGCAAGGAGAAGCAGGCGCGGACGCGCTCGTCGCTGATGAAGTCCGCGGCGCGGGTCTTCTGCAAGCACGGCATGGACAAGGCCTCGATCGACGAGGTGGCCGAGGACGCGGGCTACACGAAGGGAGCCTTCTACGCGAACTTCGCCAGCAAACAGGAGCTGTTCCTGGCGATGCTCGACGACCGCTTCACCGAGCGGATCGAGGAGGTCGACCGCGCGTTCGCCGGCAGCGACGCGTCCCCGCCCGAGCAGGCACGTCACGCCGCCGCCGACTTCGCCCGGGCCTCGCGGACCGACCCGGGGGCCGAGAGGCTCTTCCTGGAGTTCGCCGCCTACGCCCTGCGGGACGACGACTTTCGTCAGGAGCTCCTGACCCGCTTCGCCACCTTGCGCGAGCGCCTCGAGACCGTCTACCAGCGACGCCACGACGAGTACGGCCTCGAGCTCGACATCCCGATGGAGCGCATCGTGCGCATGGTCATTGCCATGGCCGACGGCTGGGCGCTCTGGCAGCTACTCGATCCCGACGGCGTCGACGAGCGGCTCCTCGAGGAGATGATCGAGCTCTTCACCATCGGGGCCGGAGTACGCGGCGGGGCGCTCGGGCTCGAGCAGGCTAGCCCGGCGGCCGATGGTCCGGGGCCCTGAGGCGCGCCAGCTCGAGCGTCTCCTGATCCAGCTCCGCCTCGACGAGGTCGTAGTGCTCGGCGTACCCGGCCTCTAAGGCCCGGGTCACCTCTGCGAGCCCGGCGCCGGCGTCCTCGTCGGCCACCGCGCCGGCGGTCGCCGGGTCCCAGGAGAGCCCCAGCGCCTCGTAGACCGGCAGCAGCACGTCGCGGACGCGCTCCGCCCCCGTGCACACGATCACGGCGCCGGTGTGGGAGCCGCCCTTCACGAGGCGCTGCCCGAACCCGGCGAGCTTGCGCTCGCCGCCCGCGTTCACGCTGTAGCGGCCGGGGCAGTACTCGCCAGGCACTTCCCCCACGCGCGCGTCCACTCCAAGCCGGCGCAGCGCCCGGGCCACGAGCGCGGCCGCGGCCCGGAAGCGCGCGTGTATGCCGGGCTGAGGGTCGGGGTCCGCCGCGGCGTGCGCGGTCACGAGCGTGCCCTGATGGAAGGCCGCTGCGCGACCTCCGGCCATCCGCAGGACCGGCTCGAAGCCGGCGCCGCGGGCGGCCTGCACCGCCGGCCCGTAGCCCCGGGTCACCGCGTCGCGCTTGGCGAAGGCCACCATCGCGCCCGGGCGGGCCAGGCGCAGGGTCTCGGGCAGGTCGCCGGCTGCCACCCGCTCGAGCAGGGCCTGCGACACGGCCAGGTCGAGCGCGGGATCGTCGGGGAAGGACTCGCGTATGAGACGGAGCTCAGGCATGCTTTGCGCCCATGAGCGTCACAGACGAGCTTCTACGTAACAACGCTGCCTACGCCGAGAGCTTCGACGGGGCGGGGCTGCCCAAGGCGCCGGCCAAGCAGCTTGCGGTCGTCGCCTGCATGGACGTGCGGCTGAACCCCTACGAGGTCCTCGGCATCGAGGTCGGCGATGCCCACCTGATCCGCAACGCCGGTGGCATCGTCGGCGACGAGGAGATCCGCTCGCTGGCCGTCTCCCAGCACAAGCTCGGCACGCGCGAGGTGGTCCTGATCCATCACACCGACTGCGGGATGCTCGGGCTCGACGACGAGGAGTTCGCTCGCGAGCTGGAGGAGACGGCGGGCCAGAGGCCTCCCTGGGCCGCGGGCGGCTTCCCCGATCTGGAGCAGGACGTGCGCGACTCGATCGCGCGAATCAAGGAGAGCCCCTTCATCCCGCACACCGAAAGCGTGCGCGGCTTCATCTACGACGTCGAGACCGGGAAGCTGAACGAGGTCGCCGCTCGGTAGCGGTGCCGGCGGCTCAGAAACCGAGGGCGAACTTCGCCTCCTCGCTCATCCTCTCGGGAGTCCAGGGAGGCGTGAACACCATCTTCGGGTAGACGCGCGAAACCCCGTCGAGCTCCGAGACGAACTCCTCCATCTGCTCGGTCACCTGGGGCCCGATCGGGCAGCCGGGTGAGGTCAGTGTGAAGGTGATGAAGACCTCGTCGCCCTCCACCTCGATGTCGTAGACCAGGCCCAGCTCGACGAAGTCCAGCCCGAGCTCGGGATCGATCACGTTGGTGAGGGCGTCTTCGACCTCGTCCACGGTTGGCATGCCCAGAAAGGGTAGTAGGGTCGCCTCATGCCGCTGCTCGCGCTGGTCGCCGTCTTCATCGCGGTACCGCTGCTGGAGCTGTACGTGATCCTCAAGGTCGGCGACGCGATCGGCGTCGTATGGACGATCCTGATCCTGGCGGCCGACTCGGTACTGGGGTCGCTGCTGCTCCGCTCTCAGGGCCGGACCGTCTGGCGGCGGTTCAACGAGGCCGTCGGCACGGGCAGGGTGCCCCACCGCGAAGTGGTCGACGGCGTGCTCGTGATCTTCGGCGGGGCGCTGCTGATCACGCCGGGCTTCGTGACGGACGTAGTCGGGTTGATCCTGCTCGTGCCTCCCACCAGGGCGCTGGTGCGCAGGCTCACCATGCGCCGCCTGGGCCGCCGCATCGCGACCGAGGTCGCACGCCCGCCGCGCGGGCGGTCGTTCGACGTCGAGGGGACCGCCACCGAGTACGAGACGCCGTCGCGGCAGATCGAGAGGTGAGCGTCCCGGCGGTCTCGCTCGCGTTCTTCGACCGCGAGCGCCAGCTCTACGGCAGCGCGCGCTCGGGGGCCAGCGTGCTGTTCAAGGGCGTGACGGCCACGGCGCTGCCCGAGGGGCCCGAGGTGCAGGGCGACGGCGAGGGCTTCCAGGCCGAGCTGCCGGGGGTTTTCTCGCTGCGGCTCCAGCCCATCTCAGAGCCCGCCGAGCTGGGCTTCGTGGCGGCCCGCGTCTGCCGGGTCGCGGGCGAGGTGGGAGGCGCGAAGGTGGATTGCCTCGGCACGGTGGCGGAGGCCCGCGAGGTGCCGTCCTGGGATCAGCTCGACGCTCTTCGCAGCCTCACGCTCCTGGCAGATGAGACACACGCGCTGCTGGCCGTGGCGCGCCGTCCACGGGGAGCCCTGGGCCACGGCGACGAGCTCGTCGTGGCGCGGCTTCTCCAGGAGGGGGAGCTGCTGGCGATCGAGGAGGCGCGCATATCCACGGTCTACGACGGCGAGGGGCGCCAGCGCAGCGCCGGCCTCGAGCTGTGGCTGCCCGGCGAGGACTTTCCGCGCCGCGGCTCCGGGACCGCCGTGGCCGGCTCGTCGCTCGAGCTGGAGGGGCTTCGCGTGCATGTGGCGGTGTTCGACTGGCGCCTGGAGGGACGCGAGGCCATGGGCGCCTACGAGCTGACCGTGCGCAGCGAGGCGCCCACCGCGGCCTGAGCCGCCCTCGCTAGCTTTCCGGCGATGGAAGACCGCGCGGGGTTCACCCGACGCGAGCTGCTGTGGGCAGGTGGCGCGGGGGCGGCGGGGCTTACGGTGCTCGGCGCGCCGGGGTGCAGCCTGGGCACCGACGACGACGGCGCCAGCGCCGCCGCCGCCGGCGACCGGCCCAACATCGTGCTCGTGATCATCGACTCGTTGCGTACCGATCACGTCGGCGCGTACGGGGGCCGGCGGGCCCGCACGCCCAACCTCGACGCCTTCGCCCGTGAGAGCCTGCTGTTCACCCAGGCGCGGCCCGAGTCGATGCCGACGATCCCCGCCCGGCGGGCGATGATGACCGGGCGGCGATCGTTCCCCTTCCGTGGCTGGCGGCCCGAGCCGCCGCTGACCATCGAGCCGGGCTGGCAGTCGATTCCCCGCCACCACGTGACCTGGGACGCCCTGCTGCGCCGGGCCGGCTACTTCACCGCCTACTGCACCGACAACCCGCACATCCTGTCCGTGCGCTACGACCGCTTCAGGCGCGGCTTCGACGCGCGGCCCACCTTCCCCGGCCAGCTGCCGCTGCGGCGCCATCCGAGGCGCAAGATCGGGGACCGCCAGCTCTACCGCTGGGTGCCGCCGGAGCTGCGAGACCAGAACGCCGGCCGGCTGCGCGAGTACCTCACGGTGAACAAGCCGGGTCGCGCCGAGGACGACTACCTGCCGGCGCGCGTGTTCCGGGCGGGGATCGACTTCCTCGACCGCGCCGGCCCCCGCCAGCCGTTCGCCCTGGTCGTCGATTGCTTCGACCCGCACGAGCCCTGGGATCCGCCCTTCCGCACACTGCGCCGCTACGCGGACGTGCGCCGTGGCCAGCCGCAGCCGATCCAGCCCTTCCCCTCTCCCTCCGCGCTGACCAGCACGCTGCGGCCGCGCACGGTTCGCCGCGCCCGCGCGCTCTACTCGGGCGAGGTCGACTTCGTGGACATCTGGTTCGGGCACCTGCTCGACAAGCTCGACCAGGCCGGCCTCGCGCAGAGCACCTGGGTGGTCGTATTGAGCGATCACGGCGTGATGCTGGGCGAGCGGGGCTTCATCGGCAAGAGCCACACCCAGCTCCACAAGGAGCTCTGGAGCGTGCCGTTCTTGATTCGCCACCCGGAGGGCAGGCGCGCGCGCAGCCGCAGCGACTACATCGCCTCGACCCACGACGTGGCCCCCACCCTGCTCTCGATCGCGGGCGTTCCGGTGCCGCGGCCGATGAACGGCGTGGACCTCAGCGTGCTCTTCGAGGGCCGGAGCCCGCCGCGCCGCCCCTACTTCACGTCCGCGCTGAAGAACTACGTCTGCGCCGCCGACGACCGCTGGCTCCTGGTCTGCCACAACCAGGGCGGCGATGCCCGCTTGTTCGACCGCCGCAGAGACCCCCGCGGGCTGCGCAACGTGGCCTCCCGCCACCCCGGCGTCGTGAGGCGCCTCTACAGGCTCGTGATCAGGGACTCGGGCGGCCGCCGGCCGCCCC
>DATACN010000358.1:0-12869 GCA_036258995.1 Thermoleophilaceae bacterium
GTGCTTCCCGGCCTCGCGCAACCAGCCCCCGACCGCCTTCTGAATGAGGTCATGGTCGTCGTCGACCAGGATCTCGGCGACCCGGTATGTCTCGTCGAACTCGCCCCTCCGCAGGTAGTACGAGGTCGCGTAGATGGCGGATCGCCGCTCCCAGACGTCGTCCGAGCGCGCGAGCTCATACAACGGCTCGCGAGGTTTGTCCGCAAGCCAGGCGCCAACCACGTCGCGTGCCGCGAGATCGACCAGATCCCAGTTGTTGATCCGGTCGTGGCGTCGCCGGTAGAGGTCGTACAGCTCGCGGCGGCGCTCGACCGACGTCGACGTGCGCACCGCCTGCTTGGCCATGATGCTCAGCGCGCCTGCCCTGACCTCGTGCAACGGGCTCTCGAGGAGCTGCTCGATCTCTACCAGCGGCATCTGAACGTAGCGCTTCGCCAGCGTGAAGACGTCGCCCATCCGCACGCCGAGGAAAACGTCTCCGTCGCCGTACTCCCCCTCGCCCGACTTGAAGTACCTCCCGATCTTGGCGCGCTCCCTGTCGGATTGGAGCGCGGTCAGCTCCTCGACGAACCGCTCGGCCGTGAGCGTCGCCGGCGGCTCCGCACTCCGCCGCTCCCTTCCCATCGATCCTCCTTCGTCGTTCATGCCTTCGGTTGCCACAACGCGACGTCGCCGCCCGCCCGGGTGAGGAGCGTGCTGCGCCAGCCGGCGGGGCCCTCGCGCGGTTCCAGGGTCACCGTCGCGCCCAGGCTGCGGGCGCGCTCCGTCATCGCGGCGAGATCGGGAACCTCGACGTACGGCAACCAGCGCGGCCTGGCCTCGTCACACTCGACGATCCCGCCCTGTATCCGTCCCCCGACGTCGACGGCGTGGTACGTGGCCCCGCCGAGGTGAACCGGTTCGAAGCGCCAGCCGAAGAGCTCGCCATAGAACGCGCAGGCGCGCGCCAGGTTGTCCGTTCGCAGCTCGAGGTGCACGACCGGGTCCACGATCCGCTCGCCCATCGTCGAGTTAGACCGGTGCGGCGCGTCGGACTGACCTCGCGGGCACGCGGTTAGTTGCGGCACGAACCGCAGTCTCTAGGCGCAAGACGAAAACGAGCGAAGGAGACGCCTGTGAGCGACACGACACCCCAGATGAAGCTCGAGGTCGTACTGGTGCCGGTGGCGGACGTCGACCGCGCAAAGGAGTTCTATGGGGAGCGGCTCGGCTTCAACGTCGACCACGACACCCGGGTCAGCGAGCAGATGCGGATCGTCCAGCTGACCCCGCGAGGGTCGGCGTGCTCGGTCGTCATCGGCTCCGGACTGACCGAGATGCCGCCGGGCTCGCTCGAGGGGCTGCAGCTCGTCGTCCGGGACATCGAGGAGGCCCGCAATACCCTCGGCGATCGCGGCGTCGCGTCGAGCGAGGTTGAGCTCGTCGGCCCGCCCGACCAGGACGGCTCGAGGTTCATCCGCTTCTCCGACCCCGACGGCAACCGGTGGGCCGTCCAGGAGCTACGGGGCAGCTTCGCGCGGTAATCTCGCATCGCATGCCCAAGCGCCTCGACTTCCTGTAGCGACGAGCGCGAGCGCCGCCCAGGTGACGCCGCCCTTCGGGGCGGCACCGCAGCGTCAGTCGCTCCACCAGCCCGGAACCATCTCGCTCTGCTCCTGCGTCGCGGCCTCGCCGACTGCGATGATCTCTGCCCCGTCGGGCCGTCAGTGCAGGTTCTTGTGCGTGTAGGTAGTCACGGAGCGGACGCTATCCGCCTCGGTCAGGGCCGGGAGGCCGAGATCCTGGGCTGGGGCGAAGGACGGGTGTTGCGGCTGCTCTGGAGCGCCGACCGCGAGCCGTGGCTCGACCGTGAGGAGATCGCGCTGCGGGCTGCCTCCGCCGCCGGGGCGCCCGTGCCGGCGGTTTACGACCGCGTGACCTTCGACGGCCGGCCCGGCCTCGTGATGGAGCGGGCGGACGGACCCGACCTCCTCACCCGGCTCGGCAGTCGTCCGTGGACGATCCGTTCGGCGGGACGGACGCTGGGGCGGCTTCACGCTCGCCTGCACGCGGTGCAGGCCCCCTCCGAGCTGCCCTCACTGAAGGACAACGTCCGCGCCCTCCTCGACCGGGGGAGCGGTCACGTTCCCGCGGAGCTCGAAGCCGAGGCTCGGGAGGCTCTTGCCCGGCTGCCCGATGGCGACCGGCTCTGCCACGGCGATTTTCACCCCGGCAACGTGCTGCTGACCCCGGCCGGCCCTCGCGTCATCGACTGGACCGGCGGGTCGCGCGGTGATCCTCTGGCCGACGTGTGCCGCTCACGGCTGATCGTCCGACTGGCGGCAATCCCGGAGGAGGCCCCCGCCCTCGTCCGCCGGCTTGAGAGGGCCGGGCGGTCGTGGCTCCTCGGGGCCTACCTACGGGCTTACGGGAGCGTCGATCCCCCCGCGCTCGGCCGCTGGGAGCGCGTGGCCCTGATCGCCAGGCTCGCCGAGGGCATCGATGAGGAGCGCACCGCCCTCCTCGACGCCCTGGGGCGGCGAGAGCGCCTCGCCTAGAGGCCGGCGATGCGCAGGTGGCGCCGGAGCTTGCGCGGATTCGCGAGCAGGATCCGGTTCGCCACCGCCACGAAGCGGACCCTGCCCCTGCGGAACCCGAGGACGTGCGGGCTCCGGCGGCCCGCCCTGACGACTCCGCGGCCCACGCCGCGGCGGCGGGGATAGGCGCGGCGGGCGGTCCGCCTCGAGGCGCCGGGGCGGATGCGGCCGGTGCCATGCCCACGCGCTGTGGTCGTGATGAGCTCCACGGGGCCGTCGTGCCTGAAGACCACGCTCACCCGAGCCCGGCTTCCCCTGACGCAGTAGCGGAAAGAGCGCCGCGTCCGCCGCAGCGGCCTGACGCGCATCCGCAGCAGCCGGCGGCGGGTCTGGCCGAGGCGGATGCCCGCGATGCCGCGCCGCCCGACCCGCGCGCGGCGCGGCAGGCAGTTGCGCGCGCCCGGGCCGAAGGGAGCCACGCTGTTCGTCAGGCGCACGGCGAAGAACCCGGCGAGGCCGTCGGAGTACCAGATCTCGCTGCGCTGCGGGACGAACGCCGGGCTCGACATCGCCCAGTTGCTCGGCGACGGGACGACGCCGGCCGGTGGCACGATCCGCGGCGTGACCGGGGCGTTGAAGTAGGCGATCTCGCGCGGGTTGTGGGGGTCGCGGATGTCGAACACCCGCAGTCCGGACAGGATGAAGCTGCACGCCACGATCCCCGGATCGACCCGCCGTGGCACGTTGCAGTAGTGGCCCGCGTAGCCCTGGACCGGATTCTGTGCGCCGTTGTCCTCGGCCTGCGCGTCGAAGTTCTCGGGCTGGTGGACCTCGAGGCGCAGGTTCGAGATCACCCGTGGATTCCGCTCGTCGGCGATGTCGATGATGCGCCCGGCGCCGACCTTCTCCTGCGCTCCGAACTCGTCGATCTCGACGGTGTACGGATGCCCGTCGATCGTGATCGGGATCGCGTTCTGCGGGATGCTCATCGTGCCCCACTGGATGCGGGAAACCTCGCGCACCGTCGGGTTGAGCTTGCGCGCCTGCACCTCGGAGGTGTCGAGGATGATCTGCCCGGAGTCGATGCCCGCGACGTAGGCGCGGTTTCCGTCATTGCTGATCGACAGGCCGTGGGAGTCGTACCTGCCGACCCAGAGCGGAACCGGCGCGGACGGGTTGGAGATGTCCACGGCCACGATGGTCTCGCTCGCAGGGGAGGCCGAGTAAAAAGTGCGGCCGTCCGGCGCCAGGCCGCTCTCGTGGCCGAGGAACCCCATGGGCGTCGACGACTTGAGAACGGGGTGGCGGCAGTCCTCGGAAACGTCGTAGACGTCGATCACGCCGGCCTGGGTCGTCAAGTTGCCCGCGACAGCGGCGAGGATCCCGCGCTCGCGGCTGAGCACGAGCGACTCGTGCGGCGTCTGCATCGCGGGGGTCACGAGCCGATCGGTCAGGACCGGTCGGCTCGGATTCGACATGTCGAGCACGTTGACGCCGCCCTCCTGGTCGAGCGCGTTCGTCGGATACATCAGCGTCGTGTCGTAGTAGGCGCAATCGCGCCCGCTCGAGTCGACGTACCGCTCGACCTTGAAGCCCCCCACCGTGCCCTGCGGGTTGGGCCGCTGGTAGGAGCCGACGAGCTCCGTGTTGCAGGTGAACCCCCTGGCGGCGCGGCCGCCCTCGTGGTCCTCGGGGCTGACTCGCCCCTGGATGCCCGTCTCCGGCCGCGAGCCAGGCCCGCAGTCGGCCTCTGGAGTGGGCCTGACCGGAGGCTCGGGCGGCTGCGGCGACTGGGCGGCGCGGCCAGACACGCCGCCGCCGGGGCCCGGGTGGTCGGCCCATGCCTCGCCGGCGGCGCTCAGCCACACAGGCACGGCAACCAATCCGCAGAGCAAGAGCGCCCGACCCCGCCGATGCCCGCGCCACCCGACGCGCATCGTCGACTGCGCCACCACGTCCGGCAGGCTACCGCCCTCCTGCGGTGCGCGCGGCGGTAGCGTCCCGCGCATGACAGTCGACGGCGGCGGCGGTGAGCTCGGCCGTTCGAGGCGGCGCTCGCCTGCCGCTCGCGTCCTCGAAGCAGGCGCGCGGGGGGCGGACCGCATCGTTGGCGCGACCGGCGTCGACAAGGCGATCGAGGACGCGGTGGAGGAGGCCATCGTCCGGGCGCTGCGCAGCCCGGCTGTGGAGCGGGCGATCGTCCGCGCGCTCAACGAGCAGAACGCGGTGGCCCGGGCCGTCGAGCGGGCGCTCACCAGCGACGAGGTGGCCGACGCGGTCGTAAGGGCGATCGACAGCGAGGTGGCCGACAAGGTGTGGGCCGAGATCCTCGCCAGCCCCAAGGCGCAGATGCTGGTCGAGCGGATCGCCGAGGCGCCCGAGGTCCGCGCCGCCATCACCGAGCAGGGGATGGGCCTGATCACAGACGTCGGACGCCGGCTGACCGCGATCACGGAGGCGATGGACGACGCAGTAGAGCGCGTGGCGCGCCGCTTCCTGCGCCGCGGCGTGGACGCCGAAGCCGAGACCAACGAGGTGGGCCTCGTCACGCGCGCCTTGGCCGGGGTCATCGACCTGGCCCTGATCAGCGCGGCGCTGTCGATCGCCTCCGGGCTGATCGCATCGATCGTGCCGGCCGCAACCGGCGAAGGCGGCGGCCTGTCGATCTGGGGCCTCCTCAGCTTCGGGGTGGTCGGCTTCGTGCTCGGCGGCGCGGCCTTCGTCGCCTTCTGGTCGCTTGTGGGCCAGACCCCGGGCATGCGCCTGCTGAGCATCCACCTCGTGGTGGGCGGGTCGCGGGAGATCGGCCTGCGGCGCTCCGTCCGGCGGCTGCTGGCCGTGCCGCTCGCTCTGCTCCCGGCGGGGCTGGGCTTCCTCGCGATCCTGCTCTCGCCTCAGCGGCGCGGCTGGCACGACCGGATCGCCGGGACCACGGTCGTCTACGACGAGGAGGCCGCGCTGGCCCCGTGGTCGACGCTCGAGCGCGACCGCGGGCCGGCGCCCGATCGGGCGTAGCTCTCATCTGAGTCTCAGCGCCGCCGGTTAGACCTTGCGGCATGACCACGAAGAGCCGCACGTTCATCGCAGTCGTACTCGTCGTTCTCGTCGCCTCGGCGGCGATCGCGATCGCGCCGGCAGGGTCGACCACCAGCCGCCTGCCGCAGGGGAGCGAGCGCGTCGATCTCGACCCCGCGGACTTCACGACGCGGATCACGAACCCCTGGTGGCCCATGCGGCCCGGCGCACGCTGGGTCTACCGCGAAACCGACTCGAAGGGCACCCGGCAGCGCGTCGTGGTGACGGTGACGAACAGGACCAAGAAGATCGCCAACGGCGTGACCGCCAGGGTGGTGCGCGACGTGGTCACCGAAGGCCGGCAGCTGGTCGAGGTGACCGACGACTGGTACGCCCAGGACAAGCCCGGAAACATCTGGTACCTCGGCGAGCTCACCAAGGAGCACGAGAACGGCCGCTTCAAGAGCACCGAGGGCTCGTTCGAGGCCGGCGTGGACGGCGCTCAGGCCGGCGTCATCATGCCCGCCCGGCCGCGCCCCGGCCTGCGCTACCGCCAGGAGCACTACAGGGGCCACGCCGAGGACAAGGCGAAGGTGCTGAGCCTCCGGGAGCAGGCGGAGGTCCCATTCGGACACTTCCGCCCGGCACTGATGACCCGGGACGTCAACCCGCTCACGCCAAAGGTGCTCGAGTTCAAGTTCTATGCCCGCGGCGTGGGACCGGTGCTCGCGATCTCCGTCTCCGGCGGCAGCGACCGCGAGGAGCTCGTGAGCTACCGCAAGGGCCGCTGACGGGCCAGTAGGCTCGGTTCGTGGCCAAGCGAACCGGCGCCAAGTCGTTCGAGCGGCAGGTCGATCGCCTCTACGGACTCCCGCTCGAGGAGTTCACGCGCGCGCGCAACGAGCTGGCGACGGACCTCAAGCAGCGCGGCGACGGCGACGCGGCGGCGCAGGTCAAGAAACTCGCCAAGCCGACGCGCTCGGCGGGCGCGATCAACCGGGCCGTGCGCGCGAACCGGCGCGAGGCCCGGCAGCTGCTGTCGGCCGCCGACAAGCTGAGCAAGGCCCAGGAGCGGCTACTCCGGCGTGGAGATCGAGATCCGGTGGGGCGGGCGGTCGAAGGCGAGCGGGCCGCGGTGGACCGGCTCATGGCGGAGGTGAAGAAGGAGCTGCGCCGCGACGGCGGCACGAGCGAGGGCATGCTGCAGCGCGCCCGCGGCACCCTGCACGCGGTCGCGACCACGCCGGAGCTGCGCGACGAGTTCGAGGCAGGGCGGATTACGAAGGACCACAAGGCGGTCGGCTTCGGCGCGCTGGGCGCGCCCGCGGGGGCTGCGCCGGCCCGCCGGGCGAGCGACGCGAAGAAGAAGGACGAAGCCCGCCGCCGGGTCAGGCGCGCTGAGCAGGAGGTCGAGGCGGCGGAGCGCGCGCTGCGCCGCGCCGCGTCCGAGCGGGAGGACGCCGGGAAGCGGCTCGCCGCCGCGGAGGCCGCCGTCAGCCGTTGCGAGACCGAGCTCGACGAGGCCGTGTCCGAGCTCGAGGCCGCGCGCGAGGCAGCCGGGCGGGCCTAGCCGTGGCCGCGAGGCAGGCCGCGCGCGAAGGAGGCCAAGCGGGGCCGGTCGTGGCCGAGGTCGAAACGCCACAAGGGCCGGCGCGAGTGCATCTCCACGATGCGGCCCGGCCGAAGGCCGCCTTGATGCTCGGCCACGGCGCGGCGGGCGGCGTGGGCACGCCGGACCTGCAGGCCGCCACCGAGGTCGCCACCGCGGAGGGCTTTCGGGTGGTGCTCGTCGAGCAGCCCTACCGGGTGGCAGGGAAGCGGTCGTCCCCTGCGCCCCCCAAGCTCGACGAGGCCTGGCTTGCCGTCGTAGAGCACGTGCGCGGCGGCGAGCTGGCCGGCCTGCCGCTCGTAACCGGCGGCCGCTCAGCGGGCGCCCGGGTGGCCTGCCGGACTGCGGCCGCGTGCAAGGCGGCCGGCGTCCTCTGCCTCGCCTTTCCGCTCCATCCGCCCGGCCGCCCCGAGAAGTCGCGCCAGCCGGAGCTGGACGCCGTCTCGGTCCCGACTCTCGTGGTCCAGGGCGAGAGCGACCCGTTCGGGATGCCGGTCGCGGGCGCGAACCGCGAGGTCGTCACGGTTGCCGGCAACCACAGCCTCAAGGCCGATCTCGACGCGGTCGCTCGAGCGGTGCGGAGCTGGCTCGTCGGCGAGCTCCGCGCGGCCTGGCGAGCCAGCGGCTGAGCGGGTCCATCAGGGCGAACAGCGGCGGCAGCGGCAGGGTCGGCAACCTCAGCGCCACCGCGATGGCGCGGCCGCGGCGGCGCCGGGCGAAGCGGTAGCCGATGCCGGTGAGGAAAGTCGCCAGGCCCGAGAGCGGCCTGCCTACGATCGTGATCTCGCGCACCCTGCCCTCGGCGTCGAGCCGGAAGCGGTCGGAGCCCTCGACGAAGCGCCCCTCGATCCGGCCCCGCCAGAAGAAGGCATGCGTGTCGCCGGACTCGAACTCGTCGATCACCTCGACATGCTGGAAGGAGTCCAGTACGGCGGCGTAGAGATCGGCCACGGTCTCCTTGCCCTCGAACAGCGCGCTCGTGACGGCCGAGTGCAGGACGACGTCGTCGGCCAGCGTCTCCACGAGGGCGGCGTGGTCACGCGCTTGGAGCGCGGCGGTGAAGGGATGAATGACGGGAAGGTACTCGGGGAAAAGGGGCGGGGTGGACGACGTGAGGATCACCCCCTACCGGGACGGCCCGCTTCTGGTGCGCGGCCCGGTGCGGCTCGAGGACATGCACGGGCGGGAGATCGAGGTGGACCGGGCGACGATCGCGCTCTGCCGCTGTGGCAAGTCGCGCAGCCGCCCCTTCTGCGACGGGACCCACAAGCTCGTGCGGTTCGCCGCGCCCAGCGGCGCCGAAGCCGGGCGCGGCTAGGCCGCTCCGGCGGGCGAGCTAGCCGGCTCCGACCGCCAGCGGCTCGCGCAGCGAGCTGTCGCCGCTCTCCCAGCGCGCGAGCAGGTGGCGCGACCAGAGTCCCTCCACCGTGGACAGCACCCGGGCGCCCCAGAGCACGTCCGGGCCGAGCGCCGGCTCCTGGGCCACCAGCCCGCCGGCCAGGTCCACGGCCGCGACGTTCTCGTGCACGGCGTCGGCCAGCACGTGCTCGTCGAAGAAGGCCGTTGCGTCCTCGCCGAATCCAAGCCGGCGCAGCGCCGCGCCATAGCGGCGATTGGGGATCGACGACGTCATCTCGAACAAGGCCAGGTGGCCGACTATCGCTCCGCGCCAGCGGCGGTGAAGCCCCCAGCGGGACATCAGGTTGACCGTCGCCAGGGTCGGCGCGGGAATGCGGTCGAGGTAGGCGCCGTACTCGTCGTCGAGGCCGACCGCGCGCATCGCGCGGGCGAACAGCTCGGCGTGGATGCGCTCGACCCGGCCGCCCCCGTACTCGTCGGCCTGGATCTCCACGAGGGCCGCCTTGGGCCGACCCGAGAGCCGCGGCAGCGCGAACGAGTGCGGGTCGGCCTCCTTCAACTGATAGGCGGAGCGGTGGACCATGAACTCGAGCATCTGCTCGAGCGTCGCGTGGCGCTCGGCGAAGACGGACAGCGACGGCCCCTCGTCGGCCTCGGCGATGGCTCGCAGGGCCAGGTCCATCTCCCCGGGCTCCGCGGTCTCGCCCGGCGCGCCGGCCAGGTCGACGAGCGCGGAGTCGAACACCGCCTCCAGGTCGCGCCGCAGAGCGAGCAGCGACGGCTCCCACTCCCACTCGGAGTCCACTCCCGGCAGCCCCCGGTAGTGGAGCTCGTAGCAGAGGTAGAGCGCGAGCTGGAGATCCTCGTCGGCCAGCGCATCCGTCCCGTTCGCGACGGGGACCGCGGCGAGCGCGTGGACCGCACCGCCGAGCTCGGCCAGGAGGAGCTCGCTGATCTCCCCGCGCGGGTCGGGCAGGGTCCGCATGGGTGCCGCTTACCCTAGCTCGGGCGCGGTTAGGCCTCGACGCCCGGGAGATCAGGCGGGCGCTCCAGGAAGCGGTCGGCCAGCCAACGGGCGAGCCCCAACAGGCCCTCTCCCGCGGCGACCTCACGCTGGCGCATCGCGCCGTTGCGCTCGACCAGGGACGCGCAGCTCGCGAGCTCCTGCGCGCAGCCGAGCCGTGCCGCCACGGGCTCCAGGTCTCGGATCAGCTCGGTCAGGCGGTCGCGTGCGGGCCGCGGCTCGCCCGTCTCCAGGTCGGCCATGGTGCCCTCGACCCCGCGGCTGGCAGCCGACCAGCGGTTCTCCGCGATTCGCCAGGTGGGGTCGCAGGCGAGCCGTTCGCCGGCGTCGAAGCGCTCCACCAGCCGGCCCACGAGCGAGTGGGCGAAGGCAGCCACCGCGGCCGCCTCGGTCAGCGTGGTCTGGGCATCGGGGACCCTCAGCTCGAGCGTGCCGAAGACCGGGTGGGCGCGCAGCTCCCACCACCAGACCCGCGGGGAGGGCAGGCCTCCGGAGCGCAGCCCCCAGCTCAGGTCCTCGGCGAGCTCGTCCCAGCTGCGGAGCGGTGGCGGCACGCCCTGGCGGGGCAGCCCCTCGGAGATCTTGGGCCTGACCGAGGCGAGGCCCGTGTCCTGGCCCTCGTGGAAGGGGCCGTTGGCCGCGAGCGCAGCCAGCTCCGGCAGGTACGAGCGCAGGGCGTTGTGCACCGCGAGCGTGCGGTCGGCCCCGCCGACCGCCACGTGCACCTGGAGGGCGCAGACGAGTTGCCGCCGCGCCACGCGCCCGAACCGCTCGATCGTGTGGATGTAGCGCTCATCGCGATTGAGCTCGCCCTCCGCGGGCGCGAACGGGTGGACCGCGGCGGCGGCAGGGCGGGCCAGCCCGGACGCGAGCTCGGCCAGCCCGGCGCGGCCAGCGGCCAGCTCGCCCAGCGCCTCCGGCACCGAGCGCGCGGGAGCGGTGACGATCTCGAGCTGGCTGGCGGGAAGCTCGAGCTTGAAGCGCGGGTCACCGGCAGCCCGGTCGACCAACTCGCGCGCCCTCGGGACCAAGTCGAGCGTCTCGGGGTCGAGGAGCATGAGCTCCTCCTCGATGCCGACGGTCAATGGCTCGGGCGCGTCGAAGGCGGCCCGGAGCGCGGCGCCGGTGGGAGGTGGTTCGGAGCTCATCGTTTGCGCCGCGCGCCGGCCCATCGTTTGCGCTGCGGGCCGAAGGGTATTTGTCGGGGATGCGGATCCTGGCGCCCCCGGGGGTCTTCCGGCCGCACAGCGACACCTGGCTCCTGGCCGAGCACCTGCGCGGTGACCCGCTGACCCTCGACGGGCACGTGCTCGACCTGTGCTGTGGCAGCGGGGCTCTCGCGGTGTCGGCACTGCGGGCCGGCGCGGCGACCGCGACCGCGGTGGACCTGAGCCGCCGGGCCGTGATGGCCGCGCGGGTGAACGGCCGTCTGAACGGCGTGCGAGTGCGCGCGCGGCGCGGCGACATGCTCGCGGCGGTGCCGGGCGAGCGCTACGACCTGATCGTCTCGAACCCGCCCTACCTTCCCGCCCCGGACGGCCCGTCGCCGGAGCGGCGGGCGCGCGCTTGGGACGCGGGGCCCGACGGCCGCCTGCTGCTCGACCGGATCTGCGCGGAGGCGCACGCGCACCTGCGGCCGGGCGGCGCGCTGCTACTGGTGCATTCCTCCGTCTGTGACGAGGGCGAGACGCTCCGGCGCCTGCGCTGGCAGGGAATGGAGGCCGAGGTGGCCGACAGGCGGCGTGGTCCGCTGGGCCCGCTGCTGCGGGCCCGGGCCGCGGGGCTGGAGGCGTCCGGGTTGCTGGAAAGGGGTGTGCGCGAGGAGGACCTGGTCGTGATCCGGGCGGTCAGCCCAGCACCAGGTCGCGCAGGCTCTCGGCTTGCACGTTCGCCGGTGTCGTCGACTCCATGAAGTCGGTGAGCAGCCGCGCAACCCGAATCGGGTCGTCGAGCTGCAGGAAGTGGCCGGCTCCGTCGAGCAGCTCCAGCCGGCTGCCCGGCATCGCCTTGTGAGCAGAGCGGGCGTGCGCGACAGGGATGATCGGGTCGCGCTCGCCCCACATGATCAGGGACGGCATGGCCTCGGCCAGGTGGAGCCGGTCGGTGGCGCTGACCCGCTGGCCCGTCGGGTCGATCACCGCCCGCAACGTGTGCAGGAACGCCTGCCGCGCATCCGATTCGGCAAGCGACCCGATGCCCGCGGCGATCTCGGCCAGATCGTGACCGGGATGCAGCTGCAGCCTGTCGAGCAACCCCGCGAACGCCGCCACGACGCCGCGGACGCGGCGGGCCGCGAGCAGCGGCAGCACGAGCTCGGACCCCGGCAGGGCGGCCGCCCGCAGCAGCAGGTGCACCTCTTCCCCGAGGCCACCGCTCGACACCAGCACCAGACGGTCCGAACGCTCCGGGAACTGGTAGGCGAACTGCATCGCCACCCCGCCGCCGAGCGAATGGCCGACCACGGTGGCGGTCGGGTAGTCGAGCGCGATCAGGAGGTCGCGGATGCCGGTCGCATACGCGCCCAGCGAGTAGTCGCCGCGGGGCTTGGCCGACTCGCCGTGGCCCAGCAGGTCCGGTGCGATGACGGTGAAGCGCTCGGCCAGCAGCGGCATCACAGGCGCCCAGTGCGCCGAGCTCCCGGTGATTCCGTGCACGAGCACGAGCACAGGGCCCTCGCCCGCCATACGGAAGCAGACCCGGTGTCCGTAGAGGGTCAACTCCTCGTGGGTGATCGACGTGTCCATGGGGCTACCTCCTCGCGGGGTCATTGGCCTATCTCCTCGCGGGCTCGCGCGCGAATCCGCGGGCCAGCCTAGCCAGCGCCCAGCCGAGGACGCCGAGGAAGATAAGGACGATCACGCCTACCGTGGCGTAGGCGAGCACCGGCAAGCCGGGCGAGACGTCGTCCTTGACCTCGCGCTGGAGCAGCTCGTGGTCGTACACGGCCTCGCGGGTGACGCGGCGTTCCAGCGGCACCTCGCCGACCGGAATGGCCGGGTCGGCCGGGAGATAGACGGGCACCACGAGCAGCGAGTCGTCGCGGTGCACGCGCAGCAGCGTCTTCCAGGTGCCCCCGGCGGGGACCGGGTCGGCGGTGCGATACACGCCGTCGCCGACGCGCTCGAGCTCCTCCAGGGCCATGGTCGTCTGGCCCTGCCAGCCGAGGGCGACCAGCCAGTTCGCGTCCCTGGTCGCCTCGGCCGGGCTGAAGCGGGCGGTCACCTGCACCTCGCGGTCGGGCCCCCGCGGGGCGGAGGTGGTGAGCTCGGCCCGAACCCCCCGCTCGGGGCTGACCTGGAGGGTGTAGCCCACCGCCGCGGCGATCACGAGGACCCCGGCCACGGCA
>DATACN010000359.1:0-2032 GCA_036258995.1 Thermoleophilaceae bacterium
CGTGGTTCTCGGACTCGTACGAGATGTTGCCGGTCACGTCCTCCTTCTCGAGGCCGCCGATCCGGTGACGCAGCCCGGGGGTGCCGGGGATCGCCCACGGCCGGGCCATGTCGGCGTTGCGCGCGTAGGGCTGGAAGCCGGAGGGATCGGTGGCGAAGTCCGGATCGATCGCGGGCAGCTTCGACAGCTCGGGCAGGCGCCAGGGCTCGGAGGAGTTGGCGAGGAAGGTGTCCGATAGAAGGATCACCGGCGTTCGGTAGCGCACCGCGATGCGAACCGCCTCGAGGGCCGCGTCGAAGCAGTTGCCGGGCGTCGAGGAGGCGATCACCGGCAGGGGCGACTCGCCGTGCCGCCCGTAGAGCGCCATCAGCAGGTCGGCGGCCTCGGTCTTGGTCGGCATGCCCGTGGAGGGCCCCGCCCGCTGCACGTCGATGACCACCATCGGCAGCTCGAGCGCCACCGCCAGCCCGATCGTCTCCGCCTTCAGGTCCATGCCGGGGCCGCTCGTGGCGGTCACCCCCAGGTGACCGCCGAACGAGGCGCCGAGCGCCATGTTGGCCGCCGAGATCTCGTCCTCGGCCTGCACGGTGTGCACGCCGAAGCGCTTGTGGCGCGAAAGCGCGTGGAGCAGCTCCGAGGCCGGGGTGATCGGATAGCTCGCGTAGAAGAGGCCCAGGCCGCTCTTGACGCCGGCGGCGATCAGGCCCAGGGCCAGCGCGCTCGTGCCGTTGATGTTGCGGTAGGTCCCGGGCGGGGCGGGCGCCGGCTCGACCTCATAGTGCACGGCCAGGAGCTCGGCCGTCTCACCGAAGTTGTAGCCCGCGCGGAAGGCGGCCAGGTTGGCGTCGCGCACCGGCGCCTGGTCGGCGAACTTCTTCTGGATCCAGTCCACGGTGGGCTGGGTCGGCCGGCCGTACATCCACGACACCAGGCCGAGGGCGAACAGGTTCTTCGACCGGCTGGCGTCGCGCGAGGTGACTCCCTCGATGCCCTCGGTGGCCCTGACGGTCATGCTGGTCATCGGGACCCGGAAGAGCTGGTAGTCGTCGAGCGAGCCGTCTTCGAGCGGGTTGGCCTCGTAGCCCGCCTTGCGCAGGTTGTGCTCGGAGAAGCCGTCCTCGTTGACGATCACCGTGCCGCCCTTCTCGAGCGTCCCGACGTTGGTGATCAGCGCGGCCGGGTTCATGGCCACCAGCACGTTCGGGTGGTCCCCCGGGGTGAGGATGTCCCGCGAGGCGAAGTGGATCTGAAAGGCGGAGACCCCGTGGGGGGTGCCCGCGGGGGCGCGGATCTCGGCGGGGAAGTCGGGCAGCGTGGCCAGGTCGTTGCCGACCATGGCCGTCGCGTCGGTGAAGCGACTGCCCGTGAGCTGCATCCCATCGCCGGAGTCGCCCGCAAAGCGGACGACTACACGGTCCCTTTTCTCGACGGTTTTCTCAGCCAACGAGCCTGAGCCCAGTCTAGCCAGCGGCACGGCGGCTCAGGTAGGGTTCCGCCCCCCTTCGGGGGAACCCTCACATGAAGGTCTCAGTTCCCAAGGAAAGCGCTTCAGGGGAGCGCCGGGTCGCCCTCGTGCCCGAGGTCGTCCAGCGGCTCTCGGGCGAGGGCATCGAGGTCGTGATCGAGAGCGGCGCGGGCGAGGCCGCCCACCATCCCGACGCGGCCTACGAGCAGGCCGGCGCGAGCCTGGGCGGGGGCTGGTCGGGCGCGGTCGTGGCCAAGGTGGCCCCTCCCTCGGAGGACGAGATCGGCCGCCTCGAGCGGGGCCAGGTGCTGATCGGCTTCCTCCAGCCGCTGACCTCGCCCGAGACCGTGAGGGCCCTGGCCGACGCCGGCGTCGCCGCCTTCGCCATGGAGGCCATCCCGCGGATCACCCGTGCCCAGTCGATGGACGCGCTCGGGCACGTGGCGAAGATCCGGATCGACGAGCCCAGCCCTGACCTGGCCGCCGTCGGGAGCCACGCCGCCTGGGTCGACGTGCGCGGTGCGGTCGACGCCATCCGCGCCGTCCCCGGGCTCACCATGCTCATCC
>DATACN010000360.1:0-2894 GCA_036258995.1 Thermoleophilaceae bacterium
GTCGCCGACCGCGTCGGCGATGAAGTCGCCGAGCGAGGCGTCGCCCTCCTCGCTGCCCACGGGCGCCTCCAGCGAGACCGGCTCCTGGCCCAGCTTGAGGATCTCCTCGACCTTCTTCTCGGGCATCTCCACGAGCTCGCCAATCTCCTCCGGGGACGGCTCGCGACCCAGCTTCTGCACCAGGGCGCGGCGGGCCCGGGCGACGCGGTTCATCCGCTCGACCATGTGCACTGGGATGCGGATCGTGCGCGACTGGTCGGCGAGCGCGCGGGTGATGGCCTGGCGAATCCACCAGGTCGCGTAGGTGGAGAACTTGAAGCCGCGGCGCCAGTCGAACTTCTCGACCGCCCGGATCAGGCCCAGGTTGCCCTCCTGGATCAGGTCGAGCAGCGTCAGGCCGCGGCCCGTGTAGCGCTTGGCAATCGAGACGACCAGGCGGAGGTTGGCTTCGATCAGCGCGTTCTTCGCGGTCATGTCGTTCTGCTCGACGCGCTTGGCCAGCCGCACCTCGTCCTCGCGGGTCAGGAGCGGGACGCGGCCGATCGAGCGCAGGTACACGCGCACGGCGTCCTCGGCTCCCTGCTCGGGAGCCGCGGCCGGCAGGCCCGCGGTGACCACGCCGCCCTCGAAATAGAGGTCGCGCGGGCGGTCGTAGTCCTCGTCCTGATCCTCGAGGCCGGCCCGGTAGGCCGCCGCCTGGAGCTCGTCCGGAGCCTCGCCGTCGGTCGTGAGTTCCTGTTCGCTCATACGGTCTGTCCCATCACGGCGTCCATCTCGCGCCGCACCTCCTGCTTGGCGCGCGCCAGCTCACCCTGCCTGTTGTAGTCGCCCTCCTGATTCGCCCGCGTGATCGCCCGCTCCACGCGCCTGGTTTCGAGACCTAGAAAGCTCATGTGCATGTTGGCCTCGGTCACGCCTTCGTGGTCGAGCGACACGTGCACGATCGTGTTGACGACGGAGGCTAGCGAGGGGTCCTCGTCGGGCAGGCCGGCAAGGGGATCGTCGAGCCGCGAGGCCAGGTGCTCGAAGGCGCGCTTGTCGACCTCGGAGGAGAAGTGCTCGGGTCGCAGGCGGGCGAAGTACTCACGGCCGAGCTCTCCCCCAGCCAGGCACATGGCGAGGAACTCGCGCTCGGCGTCGAGGGACGCCTTGCCCACGGACGCGAAGGCGCGCTCGGAGGCCGCGCGCTGCGGTCCCGACATCTGCGTCGTCACGTACGTGACCGGCACGTCCAGGCGGTCTGCGACCTGGCGTACTAGCTCGTCCCTCATCGCGGTCCGTTCCGGCGTCGCTGCGATCAGCGGGCGCGCCTCCTCGAATGCTCGATCCCTGCCTGCCGGAGTGTCAAGGTCTGCATCGGCAAGTACCCGGGCGACCTGAAACTCGAGCACGGAGACTGCCTTCTCGAGCCTGCGAGCGAACCCGTCCGGACCCTCCTCGGCGAGCAGGTCGGCCGGATCCTTGCCCTCCGGCATCGCCACCACGCGCAGCTCGACGTCGCGGTCGCCGGCGGCGCGCGCCGCCCTGAGCATGGCCGCCTGCCCGGCCCGGTCCGCGTCGAGCGCCAGCAGCACCCGGCGGGCCGATTGGCTGAGCAGCGCGAGCTGCTCCTGGGTCAGCGCCGTACCCATGATCGCCACCGACTCGCGCAGCCCCGCCTGGTGAAGCGCAAGCACGTCGGTGTAGCCCTCGACCACTACGACCCGCCCCGCCTTGGCGGCGTGCGGCTTGGCGTGGTCGATCCCGAAGAGCTGGCTGCCCTTGTGGTAGACGTCGTTCTCGGATGTGTTCAGGTATTTCGGGCCGCGCGTCTCCCCCATCGCCCTGGCGCCGAAGCCCAGAACGCGGCCGCGCGAGTCCGCCAGCGGGAACATGATCCGCCCGCGGAAGCGGTCGTACACCCCTCCCCCGCGTCCCTGCTGCGCCAGGCCCGCAGCCAGCAGCTCCTCCTGCCCGAAGCCGTCGCGGCGGGCGGCCAGGGTGACCCGGTCCCAGGCGCTCGGCGCGTAGCCCACGCGGAACTCCCTCAGCACATCCTCGCTGAAGCCCCGCCCCTCCAGGTACTCGCGCGCCTTGCGCGCCTCACCTGACTCCCACAGATAGGTCGAGTAGAAGCGCGCGGTCCGGTCGAGCAGCGAGTACAGGCGCTCCTTGCGCTTGCGCCGAGCCTCCACGCGCGGGTCGTCCTCGACCCGCTCGACGCGCACGTTGTAGCGCTCCGCCAGCAGCTCCACCGCGTCGGGGAACTCGAGCGCCTCGGTCTGGCGGACGAACGTGATCGGGTCGCCGCCCTCGCCGCAGCCGAAGCAGTGGTAGAGCTTCTTGGCGGGATCCACCGAGAACGACGGCGTGCGCTCGTCGTGGAACGGACAGAGGCCCGTCCAGCGCGACCCGACCCGGCGCAGGTCGGTCTTGGCACCGACGAGCTCCACCATGTCGACGGCGTCGCGCACCCGCTCGATGGTGTCCGGCGTGAAGCGTCCCACGCCTAGAGCCCCTGCGGCAACGAGAGCTCTGCGAACGTGCGGACGGCGAAGCGGTCGGTCATCCCGGCCAGCCAGTCCACCACGCGCTCCTCGTCGGAGGCGCCATCGACCACCGCCGGGGGCGGATTTTCCGCGTAGTACGTGAACAGGGAGCGCAGCATCCGCTCGATCCGCGGCTTCTCCCTCTGGGCGTCCGCGGCAAGGTACACGCGCTCGAAGAGGAACTCGCGCAGGCGCAGCATCGCGCCCCCGACTTCCTCGCCCTGGACTACGTCCCCCGCCGCCTGGGAGCGCTCGACCAGGTCGCGCACCAGCGTCTCGATCCGCTCCGACCCGGTCGAGCCGAGCAGCTCGATCTCGGCCTTGGGCAGGTCCTCGAAGCGCAGCACACCGGCCCGCAGCGCGTCG
>DATACN010000361.1:0-2261 GCA_036258995.1 Thermoleophilaceae bacterium
CCTCGGGCGGCGCAGGGTCGCCCGGATCCTCTCGGTCCTCCTGGGGCGTGGTCGGCATCGTGCCCCGCACGAACACCTTTCTCGCGAGGAAGATCCCCGCGGCCAGCACCACCAGGACGATCGCCACGATGATCACCACGCCGACGCCGCCTCCGGGGTCGTCTCCACGGCCAGGCTCGTCCTGGGCGATGAGGAACACGGCGGCGCTCAAGAGCTCGGCCACGTCCGTCCCTTACCCGTTCCGCAGCGGCCACACTCGCCGCCGCGGCCGCTTGCGTGCGGCCGCGTACCCGCCGCCGCCGCCCAGCAGCGCGAGCAGCAGGGCGGCCGCGCCGAACTTGAGCCGGCGCCCCAGGTGCTCGAAGCGCATGATCCGCCAGCCCTCCTCGCGGGCGACCCGCTCGAGCTCACGGTCGGGGTTGACGGCCACGGGGTTGCCGACGGCGCGCAGCATCGGCAGGTCGGACTCGGAGTCCGAGTAGGCGAACGATTCGCTCAGGTCGATGCCCTCGCGCTCGGCCAGCTCGCGGATGGCCTGAGCCTTGCCCTCGCGATAGGTGAAGGGGCCGTCGGCGCGGCCGGTGTAGCGGCCCTCGTGCACCTCGGAGCGCATGCCTATCCCCCCGTCCAGCACGAGCACCCGCGCCAGCGACTCCGCCAGCTCCTGCGACGCCGCCGTCACGATGTACGAGGGGCGGCCGGCGTCCTGGTGGGCCCAGGCCTCCTCCAGCACCTCGCGGTAGATCCGCGGCAGGATGCCGGCCATCACGTCGGGACCGAGCCGCATGAGGTCGACCACACGCTCGCCGGCGATCCCCGCGAGGATCCGCTCCCGCAGCGCGTCGCTGCGCTCGTCGGTCGAGCCTTCCAGGCGGAACCTCAGGTTCTCCCAGGCATCGCGCGCCATCTGACGCCGCGAGATCAGCCCCGACCGGTAGCCCGCTCGCGCGAACTGGATCGCGCTCGAGCCCTCCATGAGCGTCTTGTCGAGGTCGAAGAAGGCGGCGCCGCGGGGCTCAGCCGCGGCCATTGCGGGGCTCAGCCGCCATTCACTTCCAGGATCATCGCGTCGCCCTGGCCTCCGCCGGAGCAGATCGCCGCGACGCCGAGTCCGCCGCCTCGGCGGCGCAGCTCGTGCATCAGCGTGGTCAGGATGCGCGCGCCCGAGGCCCCGATCGGATGGCCCAGCGCGATCGCTCCGCCGTTCACGTTGACCTTCGACTCGTCCACGCCGAGCATGCGCATCGAGTTGAGGGCGACCGAGGCGAACGCCTCGTTGATCTCGAACAGGTCGATGTCGTCCACCGAGAGGCCGGCCTTCTCGAGCGCGGCCTTGGTGGCGTTGGCGGGCGTCTTGGCCAGGTAGGGGAAGTCGTCGGCCACCGCGGCCTGGGCCACGATCTTGGCCAGCGCCTCGCGCCCGTTCTGCTTGGCCCACTCGTCGGAGGCCAGCACCAGCGCGCCGGCGCCGTCGTTCACGCCGGGAGCGTTGCCGGCCGTGTGGGCGCCGTCCTTGTTGAACGCTCCGCGCAGCTTCGACAGGGCCTCGAGCGACGACTCGCGCCGCGGGGCCTCGTCGACCTCGACCGCGGTCGAGCCCTTCTTCGACTCGATCGTCACGGGCACGATCTCCTCGGGCAGCCGGCCCTCGTCGGTGGCGGCGACCGCCAGCTCGTGGCTTCGCAGCGCGAACTTGTCCATGTCGGCGCGCGTGATCTCGAGCTCCTCGCCGACCTCGTCGGCCTCCTGCCCCATGTGCTTGCCGCTGAAGGGGTTGGTGAGGCCGTCGTGCACCATCCCGTCGAGCGCCTTGGCGTCGCCCATCCGGAAGCCGAAGCGGGCCTGCTTGAGCAGGTAGGGCGCCTGCGACATCGACTCCATGCCCCCGGCCACCGCCAGGTCGAGATCACCGGCGCGGATCGACTGATCGACGATCCCGGCCGAGCGCAGCCCCGATGCGCAGACCTTGTTGACGGTCTCCGACGAGACCTCGCGCGGGATGCCGGCCTTGATCTGGGCCTGCCGCGATGGGATCTGCCCCTGCCCGGCCTGGAGCACCTGCCCGTAGACCACGTGCTGCACCTGCTCGGGAGTCACCTCGGCGCGTTCGAGAGCGGCCTCGATGGCCCTGCCGCCGAGCTCGGTGGCGTCGAGCATGGACAGGCCGCCGCCGAGCTTGCCGAAGGGCGTACGGGCGGCGCCGAGGATGACTGTGCTGGGCATGGGTCGATACGTCTCCTGGTCGAGGAGTGGCCAAAGAT
>DATACN010000362.1:0-1930 GCA_036258995.1 Thermoleophilaceae bacterium
GGGACGCGACCACCCAATAAGCTCGTGCCCGTTGAACTTCCTCGACGTCGTCGAGCGATCGTGGCCGCTGCTGGGGCGGCTGACGGGCCTGCACACCTTCGCCTACCGCGCGACGAAAGGGGTCATCGGCCACCGCATTCCCGGCGCCTTCTCGATGCTGCTGCTGGACCACGTAGGCGCGAAGAGTGGTGAGAAGCGCACCTCGCCGCTCCTGTACCTGGCGGACGGCGACGACCTGGTGATCGTTGCCTCGAAGGGCGGCCACCCGCAGAACCCCGCCTGGTTCCACAACCTGCGCGCGAACCCCGTGACGACCGTGCAGGTCGGTTCCGAGAAGCGCAAGGTGCGTGCGCGGGTAGCCAACGGCGAGGAGCGGTCGCGGCTATGGCCGAAGCTGGTCGAGATGTACGGCCCGTACCGCGATTACCAGCGGCGCGCCGACAAGATGGACCGCGAGATCCCGCTCGTGATCCTGGAGCCGGCCGGAAGGGTCGATTCGCCTACCGAGGCTCGAGCACCACGATCGGCTGCTCGCGCTCGGTGAACTCCCGGTACGCCTCGAATCCCGAATAGCTCTCGCGCATCCGCGGCCATATGCGCTCTGCCTCCTCCGGAGTTGCGCGCCGGGCCCGCACGCGCCAGCGGTCCTTGCCGCGCTGCACCTCGGCCTCCGGGTTGGCCTGGAGGTTGAGCCACCAAGCCGGGGTGGCGTCCGAGCCCGCGTTCGACGGCATGACCGCGAGCCGCTCGCCGTCCTCCACGTAGACCACGGGCGTTGAGCGCGGCTTGCCGGACTTGCGACCCGTCGTCGTGAGCGAAATCACGGGCATGCCCTCGGCCCATCTCGGAATGAAGCGCCCGCCCGTCATGCGGTAGAGCCGCGCGTGAGCCCGAGTCGCGATCCGCGCCACGGGGCCGAGCCGGGCGCCGAGGTTCAGGAGCTTCGAGGTGCCGATGCGCTCGCGCCGCTCCCAGGCGCTACGACGGCGTCGTCTCGGTCTGCGCGGCGGCGCCGGCGGACTGGCGGGCCGCTTCCCTCAGGCTCGCGATGGACTCGTCGCTCCAGCGGCGGAAGAAGCGTGGCGCCAGCGTCCGGTTGAACAGCCGGTCCCCAACGCGCCGCGGCTGGATGCCCATCTCGAGCTCGACGAACGTGCCGCCCTGGGCGGCGGTGAGGAGCCAATGTGCGTAGTAGCCGCTGAGCTGACAGCTCATCCGGATCTCGCGCAGCTCGTCGCGGCGCTCGATCAGGAAGTTGGAGCGCACGTCGCTCCTCAGGTCGCGCGTTACCTGGGCGAACTCGTCGCCCTCCTCGAAGTGCTCGCCGTCGACCTCGATCACCCGCGGCCACCACTCGGGATAGCGCTCCGGCGACCCGACGAGGCTCCAGACCGTGGCGAGCGGGGCGTCGATGTGAGCCTGGAGGCGGTGGCCGGACATCAAGTCCAGGCTACACGCCGGCTGCAACTACACTCGGCCCTTCTCCCGGGCGCGTAGCTCAGTGGGAGAGCGCTCGCCTCACACGCGAGAGGTCGCTGGTTCGAACCCAGCCGCGCCCACTAACGCTTGCGCTTGAGCGTGGCTTTCCTCGTGGCTGTGCCGGTGTTGCCTGCGGCGTCGGTGGCGCGGCCCTTAAGCGTCAAGCCAAGCGACCTGCGCCGGCGCAGCCCCCTGCGCACCTTGCGCTTGAGTTTGGCCTTCAGGTTGGTGCGGCGACCGGGCCGGCAGTTGCCTTTGCCGGTGGCGATCGTCGTGCCCCCCAGGGCCCTTCGCAGCTTGCGTGACACGTCGGCACGAACGGTGATCGCGGACGTCTCGTCGCAGCCGACGTTGACCGGTATAAAGCCCCGCTTCACGACTTTCTGGAGCGTCGTGCGCGCCAGGCGGAGCGTCGCCTTGGGCGGGGTGCGATCGCCAGCGCCACCGGGCG
>DATACN010000363.1:0-9859 GCA_036258995.1 Thermoleophilaceae bacterium
CCTCGGGCGGCCCGTTCCGGCGCTACGACCCGCAAAATCCGCCTCCGCCCGATCAGATCGAGACGACGACCACGACCGAGGGCGTGACTGTCCCGTTCATCGTCCGGCTCGAGACCGGCAACCTGGACCGCGACCAGTACGCGGTCGCCACGCTGTTCGACCCGAGCAAGCGATGGAGCGCGAACGCGCCGCAGCGGCAGTTCAACCGCCGGCTTGTCGTCACGCACGGTTTCTCCTGCGACACCGAGTACGAGACGGGCGAGGCGCCGAACGTGCTGGTCCCCAGGGTCCTGGGCGGAGGGTTCATCGTGATGTCGCACGCGCTCGACCATGCCGGGCACAACTGCAACCTGCTCACCCAGGCGGAGTCCCTCGTGATGACCAAGGAGCACGTCATCGACCGCTACGGCACCGTGCGCTGGACGATCGGCAGCGGCTGCTCGGGCGGATCGCTCACGCAGCAGCAGGTCGCCAACTCCTACCCGGGGATCTACCAGGGCATCACGCCGCAGTGCTCGTTCCCCGACGCATGGTCGACCGCGATGCAGTACGAGGAGTACTACTTCGGCCTGAAGTACCTGCAGGACCCGACGCGCTGGGATCTCGGCGTCGTCTACGACCCGGTCGCCGTGAGCGCGTTCTTCGACCACCCGAACGTCACCAACCCGCTCACGTTCACGACCGCTATCCCCAACTCGGGTGAGCCGACGCGCGACTGCCCCGGCGTACCGGAAGAGCAGGTCTACAACGAGAACACCAACCCGGACGGCGTCCGCTGCACCCTGCAGGACTACATGGTCAACGCGTTCGGCCGCGACTCTCGGGGCTGGGCCCGTAGGGCCTGGGACGGCGTGGGCGTGCAGTACGGCCTGAAGGGCCTGCGGCAGGGCCTGATCTCGCCCGCCCAGTTCGTCGACTTCAACACCCACGTGGGCGGCGCCGACCTCGATCTCAACCTCACGGCCGAGCGAACGGCGGCGGATCCGATCGCGCTCCGGCGCCTGTACCGCACGGGCGCGATCAACTCCGCGAACAACCTCGACAAGGTCGCGATCATCGACCTGCGAGGCCCCGACCCTGGCGCCTTCCACGACGTCTTCCGGACGTACGCGCTCCGCGAGCGGCTGCTGCGCAACTTCGGCACGGCCGCGAACCAGGTTCTCTGGCGCGGGCAGGCGCCGCTCATCGGAGATCCATCGTTTGCCCAGGAGTCGGTGTTCGCGATCGACCGCTGGCTCGCTCGCGTGCACGCCGACCGCCGGAGGATCCCGCTGCGCCGGAAGATCATCCAGAACAAGCCCGACACGGTCGCCGACCGCTGCACCGACGGCCAGGGGCGGGAGCTGCCGTCCGAGACCTGCGACCAGACCGTGGCGGCCTACGGCACTCCGCGCCAGGGCGCGGACGGCCCGACGACCGAGGACGTAATGAAGTGCCGGCTCAAGCCGATGCGACGGGAGGACTATCCCGTCAGCTTCACCGACGCGCAGTGGGCCCGCCTCCAGCAGGCATTCCCGGGCGGAGTCTGCGACTACGGCAAGGCCGGGGTCGGGCAGCGCGGCGCCGTCGCATGGCTGACCTACCAGGACAGGAAGGGCCGCGCGATCTACGGCGGCCGGCCGCTCGGGCGGGCCCCGCGATCCAAGCTCCTGCGGCGGCGCTAGGGCCGGCGCCCCGGGGGAGTAGCCTGCTGGGCATGAAGCTCGAGGGCATCCACCACATCACCGCAATCACCGGCGATGCGCCCGGCAACGTCGACTTCTACGTGCGCGTCCTGGGCCTGCGGCTGGTCAAGAAGACCGTCAACCAGGACGACCCGACCATCTACCACCTCTTCTACGCCGACGAGAAGGGCAGCGCCGGCGCCGACCTGACGTTCTTCGAGTATCCCGGCGCCACCCCGGGGCGCGCAGGCGACGGCATGGTGCACACCGTGGTGTGGCGGGTGTCGTCCGACGAGGCGCTCGACTTCTGGGCTGACCGGCTCTCCGGAGAGGGCCTCGAGACCCAGCGCGACGACGATTGCGTCCGCTTCGCCGACCGCGAGGGACTCGCCCACGAGCTGCTCATCGACCCCACCGAGGACGAGCCGCTGATCGCCGACCATCCCGAGATCCCGGCCGAGCTCGCGCTGCATGGCTTCCACGCCGTGCGCGCCTACGGCAGCGACCCGGAGAGGAGCCGCGACCTGCTGGAGCGCGGGCTCGGGTTCGAGCCCGACGCCGGCGGCTGGGAGTCCCGCGGCGAGCAGCGGGGCGGCCACTACGTCTACGACAAGCCGCCGGAGCAGCCGGGCGTGCAGAGCGCCGGCACCGTGCACCACGTGGCCTGGGCGTCCAAGATGGACGAGCACGAGGCCTGGCGGCGGCGGGTCATGGAGGCAGGCGCGCGCCCGACCCCGGTGATCGACCGCTTCTACTTCCGCTCCATCTACTTCCGCGAGCCCTCGGGCGTCCTGTTCGAGATCGCCACGCTCGGCCCCGGCTTCGCCACCGACGAAGACCCCGAGCACCTCGGCGAGCGACTGTCGCTGCCGCCGGACTTCGAGCACCTGCGCGCCGAGGTCGAGCCCAGGCTGACGCCGATCGAGAACCCGCGCGAGCGCTGGACTGCGAAGCCCTAGCGGCGTGGTGGCCCGGGCGTGATGCCGGGTAGCGTCCCGCCGCGCAGGTCTCCTCGCTCCTGGACGATCTGATCGCGTTCGGCCAGGCGGGTGTCGCGCCGTAGCTGGGACTCGCGCTCGCGCCTGATCTCATCGGGGGTCGCGGGAGCTATCGGCGGGACGGCGGTCGGGCGGCCGTCGTCGTCGAGCGCAACCATGGTCAGGTAGGCCGTCGAGGTGTGAGTGACCTCGCCGGTGCGAACGTTCTCGGCCTCGACGCGCACCCCCACCTCCATCGAGGTGCGCCAGGCGGCGTTGACGCTGGCCCGGAAGGTCACGAGGTGCCCGACCATGACGGGGTGCAGGAAGGTCATCCGGTCCATCCCTGCGGTGACCACCCGGCGGCCGGAGTGGCGCACGGCCGCGATCCCGGCGGCCTCGTCGCAGGCCTTCATGATCACCCCGCCGTGCACGTTCCCCGCGTTGTTCGCGTCCTGGATGCCCATCCAGCGCGTCAGCTCGGAGGACGAGTCGGACGGGTGGCGCGGCTCCATGGCGGCGCAGTCTAAGCCCGCGCCCGCAAGGTCATGGCGCGGGCGGTCCGGGCCGACATATGTCCCATGCGCAACGCTCGGATCGGGGCAGCGATCGTCGCGCTCCTTGTGGGGGCCGCGACACCCGCCGAGGCGGCCGCACCGCCCACCCCTCCCGGCTGCGGGACGGCGGGCACGCGCACCGTCGTCGACGAGATCCCCCGGCCGATCCCCGACGACGGCACGATCACGCCGACACTCGAGATCGCCGGCGCGGGCCGGCACCTGCGCGACGCGGACGTGCAGACCTCGATCGCGCACACCTTCGCCGCCGATCTCGACGTCGTGCTGGTCTCTCCCTCGGGGACGCAGGTCACGCTCACCGCTGACAATGCCGAGGACCGCAACAACGTCTTCCGGGGAACGCTCTGGGATGACGACGCCGGCGACTCGAACCCGCCCGGCCCCGTGACCGACAACGTGTTCCAGAACAACGTGGCCGAGTCGCCGCTGGTGCCGGAGGAGGCCATGGGCGCCTTCATCGGCGAGGACCCGAACGGCACCTGGACGCTGCGGGTCGCAGACGACAACAGCGGCGACACCGGCACGCTCGAGCGCTGGTCGATCGCGGTGACCACCTGCACCGCGGCGCCGCCGGCGGAGACCGCGATGCCCACACAAGGGACGCCGCTGCCGGTCGCGGACAGCGGCACCAGCGAGGCGACGCTGGCAGTGGGCGGCATCGGGAGCTACCTGCTCGGCCTGGACCTGACTACGCGGCTGTCGCACAGCTTCGGAGGCGACCTCGAGGTCACCCTGGTCTCGCCTGCCGGAACCGCGGTGACCGTCACGAGCGACAATGGAGGCGGCGCCGACGACGTCTTCAGGGGCACCGTCTGGGCCGACAGCGCCGGCGACGCGAACCCGCCGGGGCCGGTGACGCTGGGCGTCTTCGAGGACGGCGTGGCCGAGTCGCCGCTGGTGCCGGAGGAGGCCATGGGCGCCTTCATCGGCGAGAATCCGAACGGCACCTGGACGCTGCGGATCGAGGACGACCAGGCCGGCGACATGGGCGTGCTCGAGTCCTGGTCGCTCGCCGCCCGGACAGAGCCGTTCACGATTCCACCCGATACGACCGCACCGGCGATCAGCCGGATGGCCGTGCGGCCGAGGGCGTTCCGCAGGCGGGCGCGCATCGATTACCGGCTGTCGGAGGCCGCGACGGTGAGGTTCCAGGTGCAGCGGGCCACCGCCGGCAGGCGTGTCCGCGGGCGGTGCGTGCCCGCTACGCGGCGCACCCGCCGCCCGCGCCGCTGCAGGCGCTTCGTCCGCTTCGGGCGCTCCTTCACCCAGCGCGGGAGGAGCGGAGCGAACCGCCGCCGCCTGTCACGGAGGGCCGGCGGAAGGCTGCTCCGCCCCGCCGTATACCGCCTGGTCGGCAGGGCTACGGACCCCGCGGGCAATCGCTCCGCGCGGCGATCCGCCGGCTTCCGCGTGAGGCGGCGCTAGCGACTCTCACCCTGCAATAGGGTCCCCGGGCGATGGACGGTTCGCGGCCGAGTGCCGGCGTCGTGGTGGTGGGAGCGGGCATCGCCGGCATGGTCACGGCGCTCGAGTTGCTCGACCGCGGCCGTCGTGTCACGCTGCTCGACCGCTGCCACCCGCACGAGCTCGGGGGCCTGGCTCGCGAGGCCTTCGGCGGGATGTTCATGGTCGATACCCCAGAGCAGCGCCGCGCGGGAATCGAGGACAGCGTCGAGCTCGCGCTCGACGACTGGCTGCGGATCGCCGGCTTCGAGGACGGGGACGTCTGGCCGCGGCGCTGGGCCGAGGAGTACGTGGCGCGGGCGCGCGACGAGGTGGGGGGCTGGCTGCGCCGTAACGGCGTGCGCTTCTTCCCGGTCGTCAACTGGGCCGAGCGCGGCGTCTACGGCGACGGCAACTCCGTGCCCCGCTTCCACCTCACCTGGGGCTGCGGCCAGGGCCTGGTG
The DNA here is from genome assembly GCA_036258995.1 of Thermoleophilaceae bacterium. GTDB lineage: Bacteria > Actinomycetota > Thermoleophilia > Solirubrobacterales > Thermoleophilaceae > DATACN01. Next base: position 5,127 of record DATACN010000363.1, read on the forward strand.
GACGCGATCCGCGACTCGATCGAGGCCCATCCGCGGCGGGGCGAGCTCGACCTGCGCTTCCGCACCCGGGTGACCGAGCTGGTCAAGGACGGCGAGCGCGTCACCGGCTGCCGCGCGGTCCCCGAAGACGGGGGCGACGAGTTCGAGCTCGAGGCAGAGGCCGTCGTGATCGCGGCCGGCGGAGTGGGGGGCAACCTCGACCTCGTCCGCCGCGAGTGGCCCGACGACCTCGGCAGCCCGCCGGAGAACATCCTGATGGGCTCCCACTACTACGCCGACGCCGCGATGCACGAGGAGGTCAAGCGCGTCGGCGGCAACGTCACCCACATCTCGCGCATGTGGAACTACGCCGACGCCGTGAGGCACCCCAAGCCTCGGCGCCCGCTGCACGGCGTCAAGCTGGTGCCGCCCCGCTCGGGGCTGGTCCTGGACCCGGCCGGCCGGCGCTATGGGCCGGTCCCCGTCATGCCCGTCTTCGATGCCCGCTACGCGCTCGAGCGAACGTGCGAGGACGACCGCAAGTACTCCTGGCTCGTCTGCAACTGGAAGATCGCGCGGCGCGAGCTCGACGTCTCGGGGTCCGAGCACAACCCGCAGATCCGCGAGAAGCGGCCGGCGCGCTTCATCGCCAGCGTGGCATTCGGCAAGCCGACCCTGGTGCGCTACTTCGTCGACAAGTGCCCCGACTTCGTGACCGCCGGCTCGCTGCCCGAGCTGGCGCGGAAGATGAACGAGGTCACCGGGGACGATTCGCTCGACGCCGAGCTGATGGAAGGCGAGGTGCGCCGCTACGACGCCAACATCGACCGCGGGAAGGCGCTGTTCAACGACGACCAGCTGCGCCGCATCGCCCAGCTGCGCGGCTGGCGCGGCGACCGGCTCCGCACGGCCAAGTTCCAGAAGATCGTCGATGAGAAGGCAATGCCGCTGCTGGCGATCCGGCTGCAGGTGTTGGCGCGCAAGAGCCTGGGCGGGGTCCAGACCGACCTCGGCTGCCGGGTCCTGAAGGCCGACGGGGAGCCGATCCCCGGCCTCTACGCGGCGGGCGAGGCCGCGGGCTTCGGGGGCGGTGGCCTGCACGGCAAGCGCGCTCTCGAGGGCACCTTCCTGGGCGCCTGCGTCTTCACCGGCCGACTGGCCGCACAGACCATCGCCGGCGCGACGGTGCCGGAGCGCGAGGAGGTGCTTGGTGTCGCAGACCGTCTCTGAGTTCATGCTGCACCGGCTCCACGAGCAGTGGGGCGTCGGGCGCATCTACGGCTATCCCGGCGACGGCATCAACGGCTTCATGGGCGCGTTCCAGGAGCTGGGAGGCCGGCCTGAGTTCATCCAGGTTCGCCACGAGGTGATCGCCGGCTACGCGGCCTGCGCCCACGCCAAGTTCACCGGTGAGGTGGGCGTGTGCATCGCGACCTCGGGCCCGGGCGCGATCCAGCTCTTGAACGGGCTCTACGACGCGAAGCTCGACCATCAGCCCGTGGTGGCGATCGTGGGCCAGCAGCAGCGGGTTTCGCTCGGCTCGGACTGGCTCCAGGAGGTCGACCTGCATGCCCTGCTCAAGGACGTCGGCGAGTTCGTGCAGACCTGCATGGCGCCCGAGCAGGCGGCCCACCTCGTCGACCGCGCGATGCGGGTGGCGATGAGCTCGCGCACGGTGGCCTGCATCGTGGTGCCGGTCGACGTGCAGCACGCCGATGCCGAGGAGCCGGAGCGCGCGCACGGATCGGTCTTCTCCTCGGCCGGCCTCGGCCGGGCCAAGGTCGTGCCCGAGGACGAGGAGCTGCGGCGCGCCGCGGACGTGCTCAACGCGGGAAAGCGGCCCGCGATCCTGATCGGCCAGGGGGCGGCCGGGGCCCAGGACGAGGTGATCGAGGTCGCAAACGTGCTCGACGCCGGCGTGGCCAAGGCGCTGAACGGCCGCGCGGCGCTGCCCGACGATCTGCCGTTCGTGACTGGGTCGATCGGACTGCTCGGCACCAAGCCCTCCAGCGACATGATGGGCGACTGCGACACGCTGCTGATGATCGGCTCGAACTTCCCGTTCGCAGACTGGCTGCCGGAGGAAGGCCAGGCGCGAGGCGTGCAGATCGACATCGACGGCCGCCTGATCGGCATGCGCTACCCGATGGAGGTCTCCCTGGTCGGCGACAGCCGCCACACGCTGCGCGCGCTGCTGCCGCTGCTGGAGAGCAGGCCGAACCGCCGCTCCTGGCGCGAGCGGATCGAGAAGGAGGTCGGCCGCTGGTGGCGGGTGCTCGAGGAGCGCGCGATGATGCCGGCCAAGCCGCTCAACCCGATGCGGGTCTTCCAGGAGCTGAGCCCGCTGCTGCCCGACGGCTGCATCCTGACCGCCGACTCGGGCACGAGCGCGAACTGGTGGGCCCGCCATCTCAAGCTGCGCGCCGGCATGAAGGCCGGCATCTCGGGCACGCTCGCGACGATGGGCTGCGCGGTGCCCTATGCGCTCGGGGCCAAGTTCGCCCACCCCGACCGCCCCGTGATCGCGGCGGTAGGCGACGGAGCCATGCAGATGATCGGCAACAACGCTCTGGTCGACCTCGTATTCCACGCCGACCGGTGGGAGAACAGGCAATGCGTCGTGCTGGTGCTGAACAACGGCGACCTGAACGAGGTGACCTGGGAGCAGCGCGCGATGTCGGGCGATCCCCGCTACGAGGTGTCGCAGACGCTCCCCGCCTTCCCGTACGCGCGCTATGCGGAGATGCTCGGCGTGAAGGGCATCCGGGTGGACGACCCCGACCGCGTGCGCGACGGGTGGGAGGAGGCGCTCGCCCACGACGGGCCGGTGCTCTACGAGGCAGTCACGGACCCCAACATGCCGCCGTTGCCGCCCCAGCTTCGGTTCGAGACGGTGCGAAACATGACGCGCGCGTTCATGAAGGGAGACCCCGCGGCGCGCGACATCATGCGTCACGCCATACGCGCGACCCGGCAGGACCTGACGACGCGCTGACGGCTAGGGTTCCCCGCTTCCAGAGGTCAACAAGGGGGACCAGGACAGATGAAGTGTGTAGGCGTCGGCTTCGGCCGGACCGGGACGCTGTCGCTGAAGGCGGCGCTCGAGGACATCGGAGCAGGCCCGTGCTTCCACATGCTCGACCTCATCCAGGGCGAGAACAAGGAGCGCGACCTGTCCTACTGGATCAAGATCGCGGACGGTGAGCCCGTCGACTGGAACGAGGTGTTCGAGGGATGGGAGTCCACGGTGGACTGGCCGGGCGCCTCGGTCTGGAAGGACATGGTCGACGCGTTCCCGGACGCGCCGGTTCTGCTCAACATCCGCGAGTTCGACGGCTTCTACAAGAGCTGCCAGAACACAATCCTCGCGGTCAAGCTGGCGGCCCAGCGTGGCGAGATCAAGCAGGACACGAACCGCGAAATGCCCGCTCCCGAGCTGTGGGGCGTGATCGAGAAGCTCATCTGGCAGGGCGACTTCCAGGGCCGCTTCGACGACAAGGAATGGGTGCGGCAGATGTACTACGACCGCATCGAAGAGATCAAGGACTACGTCCCGGCTGAGCGACTGACGGTCTGGGAGCTCGGCGACGGCTGGGGCCCGATCTGCGAGATGCTCGGCGTCGAGGAGCCGGACACGCCCTTCCCGCACCTCCACGACACGAACGAGTTCCGGAGCGAGTTCGGACTCCAGCCGGTCTAGCCGGAACGCACTCCGCGCGGAGGCCGAGCGCGCGGGAGGCATCGACGCTCCGAAGGAGCTCTCGGCCAGGCTGCGCGCGCTGCTGTCGGCCGAGCTCGAGCGCGGGATGGACGAGCTCGGCCGGCCGCGCACCGGCTACGGCGCCCCCATAGTGGTTGCGTTCGCGCCGGCCGAGGGCGCCGTGGTCGCCGCGTGCCCGGTCTCGGCCGAGCTGCGCGCCGACCCGGACGCGGTCGGCGAGCGCGCCGGATTCGTGGCCGCGGCCGGCGCGGACGCGCTGGTCGACGTTGCCGCGCTGGATGCCCCGCGCAGCCCAGAGGACCTGGAACTGCGGCTGGGTGAGTACGGCCTCTTTCTCGCGCTGCGCCATCCATCGAGCGACCCGCGCGAGGAGGCCGAGCTCGCGGTGCTGGCGCTGGACGAGCGCGTGGCGGGCGTGGACCGGCTGCGCTGTCGTGCCCTCGCGCTGCCCGGCCACGTGCTCGAGGACGCCGGCGACTGGCGCGAGCCGATCGGGCCGACGCACCCGCTCCGGGTGACCGAGGCGGTCCGGCGCCTCGGCGGCTCGTCTCTCGACGAGCAATCGCTCGAGCTGCATTCCGAGGCGGTGGCGCGCCTGCTCGAGCCGCCCGGGTCGGTGGCGCGCGCCCACGACGACCTCGACCCCGTTAGGCGCATGGCCCGCCGCATCCTCCAGCGGCTGGACGGCAGCGGCAAGTGGGGCGGCTACCACACCGAGTTCGTGCATCTGGCCCGAGGCTTCGGCCCCGGGGACGAGCGAGCGCTGGCGCTCGAGGTGGGGGAGCGGCTGCTGGCCGCGGGCCTGCTCGGCGAGAAGACGAGCGTCGGCCAGCGCCACGTGTACCTGAACCCGCGCCGAAGCGGCGAGATCAGGGCGCTGATCGACGAGGGCACGGTGCCGGCCGGCTTGGAGCTGCCGGGCTCGGGCGAACGGCCGGCTGGGTAAGGGGGAGGGTTCCGAGGGGGGTTGGTCGACTTATGGCCGGTATACGTGTCGAAACGCGACACACCCCCCGGGGCGCCGCCATTCGGC
>DATACN010000364.1:0-8895 GCA_036258995.1 Thermoleophilaceae bacterium
CTCGGCTAGGGCATCGCGCGCCTCTGCCTCGCGCCCTGTGCCGGCGAGGGCCACGCCGTGCCAGAACGCCAGCTCCGCACTGCCGGGCTGTGCCGCCCGCGCCGCGGCGTACTGCTCGAGCGCTGCCTCCATGTCCCCTTCGGCCGCAAGCTCGTCGCCGGCCTCCGCCCTGTCGTAGGCTCGCTTGAGGTCCACCAGGCGGCGCAGCTCCCGCAGAGGCTCGTGGTGGTCTTCCACCCGAAGGTCGAAGGGCCGCTCCTGCGACGGGCCGCCGCCCGGCCTGGCGGCGACCACGAGCAGCGCCGCCGACTGGCAGCCGCGGAGATCCCCGCCTGCTGCCTGCGCGCCGTCGAGCGCCGCAAGCAGCCGCGCGGCCAGGTCACCCTGCTCGTGGCGGAAGGCCCCAACCATCGCCTCGGGCACGCCGCGGTCGCGCATGATGTTGGCCTGCGCGCTCGACTGCTCCCCGACCGCGTGCCCCGCGAAGGCGATGCACTTTCCGCCGGTGTGGACCGCCACCCTTCCCCAGCGGTCCAGCATCGCCACCTGCCGGTGCGGCTCCTGGGGGTCCTCGGACAGGAGCCGGTGGAGCGTTTCGGGTGCGCTCGACCCGGCGCCGCGCATCAGGTCCAGGCCGCGGGGGCCATACGCGGGGTCCACGATGGCCTGGGTGGCGACGGCGCCGACGCCGGCCTCGGCAAACGCAACTACGGGCCCGACGCCGAAGAAGTGCGACTGCACCGCAACCCCGAGCTCGCCGGAAGCGGGGTCGCGGGCGACGATCGAGTAGGTCATGGCACCTGCCGGCGCCGGGCGCCGGTCGTCCCGGCTACTCCGAAGGCTCGACCGAGATCACGCGTCCGCGGCGGCCGGACGAGAACTGCACCACGCCCGGACGCTCGGCGTAGATCGTGTCGTCCTTGCCCCGGCCCGCGCCCTCACCGGGCTTGAAGCGGGTTCCCCGCTGGCGCACGATGATCTCGCCGCCGTTCACCACCTGCCCGGCGAAGATCTTGACGCCCAGGCGCTTGGCGTTCGAGTCGCGGCCGTTGCGACTGGATCCGAGTCCCTTCTTATGAGCCACCGCCGTCTCCCTTCTTGCCCGCGGAAGTCTTGCGCGCCGCGGGCCTCTTCGCGGTCGTCTTGCCGGCGGCCGGCTTCTTCGCGGCCGGTTTCTTGGCGGCCGGCTTCTTGGCCGCAGGCTTGCGCGTCAGCTGCTTGATCTCGCCGATCTCGAGGCGGGTCAGATCCGAGCGATGCCCGGTGCGCCTCTTGTAGCCGCGCTTGGGCTTGAACTTGAGCACGTGGATCTTCTTCCCGCGCTCGTGGCCGGCGACCGTCGCCTCGACCTTGACCTTCTCGAGGTCGGCCCCCTCGAAGACCGCGGCCTTGTTGCCGTCGGGGCGGAACAGCAGCGGCTCGAGGTTGAGCTTGTCGCCCTCCTTCGCGCTCAGACGGTCGACGACGATCGAGTCGCCGCTCGCCACGCGGAACTGCCTTCCACCCACCTTGACGATCGCGTACATAGGAAAGGCGCCCCCGAAACGGGCGCCGCGGGCGAGTTTAGCGCCTGGAACCGGCCCCGATCCGGCTCGGCGCGGAAGCTAATCCCGCTCGGCCAGGCGCGGCCGCGGCGGGGCCGCGAACAGCCGCCAGAGCGCCGCCTCGGGCACCCGCTGGACCGGCACGCCGGCCGCCTGCAGCGACTCCTCCAGCAGGTTCGCGAGCCGATCGTTGGACGGGAAGCGACTCATCGCCACGAGCAGGCGCAGGCGCACAGCGAGGGGGCGCTCCTCCCACCACATGATCACGATCGGCGGAACCGGCACCAGCCGGCCCGAGCGTGGATCGGACGTCGGATCCGATTGGCGCAGCTCGACCTTGAGCGAGCCGCGCTCGAGGTCCTCCGCCTTCATGAACGCGCGCACCGCGCGCTGGTCGCCAATCATCCCTGACCCCCTGGTTCCGTCCTGCGAACCCAAAGGTAGGCGCAATTTGCGCAATTCGCCAGCCGAACGTCCGTCCAGTTCCGCGCGGATCAGCCGGACGACTCAGGCTGCTTGCGCCGGCGCCGGCCTCCGCGCCTGCCGCGCCTGCGGCGGCGGTTGGCCGAGGCCGAGGGGGCGGAAGATCCCTCGTCCTCCTCGCTGTCGCCGTTCGCCTCGGCAGCCCCGGCGGGAGGGTCCACCAGGGACGCCTGCGCGGCCGAGCGGCCAACCCTCTCGATCCGGACCAGCGTGCGCTCGCCCACGAGCGAGGCCGCTCCGAGCACCGACACGATGTAGCCGTCCAGCTTGGCCACCGCGTCGTCCTCGTTGTACATGTGCGGCTCCTCGATCTGGACGAGCACCTCCTCGCCTTCGCGGAAGGGGAGCGCCCGCTCCTCGACGTCGGCGCTGGAGCCCTCGAGGACCACGTCGAACGCGTCGATCGCGAGCGATTCCGAGCCCTCGAAGTGGAAGTGCTTCCCGGTCTCCCCCTCGATCTCGGCCAGCGGTCCGGGGCGGCCCGGGCCGCCGGCCAGGATCGCCGCGACCTTTGGGTGCAGCCGCACCAGGAAGGCCTCGGGCTCCGGGCGGTCGACGGCCAGCTCCCGAAGCCAGCGCTCGGCCTCGATCGCGACGGTCTCCTCCGACAGAACCACGCCCTCGCCCTCGCAGGTTGGGCAGGTCTTGGTGAGGATCTCGCGCACGCCGTCGGTCACGTTCTGGCGCGTCATCTCCACCAGGCCGAGCGGGGAGATCTCGACCACGTAGGTCTTGGTGCGGTCCTCGTCGAGCGCCTTGCGCAGGGTCTTCAGCACGGTGTCGCGGTTGCGCGCCCGCGACATGTCGATGAAGTCGATCACGATGATCCCGCCGATGTCGCGCAGTCGCAGCTGTCGCACGACCTCCTCGGCGGCATCCAGGTTCGTCCTGGTGATCGTGTCCTCGAGCTTCGCGCCCTTGCCGCGACCCGTGAACGAGCCCGAGTTCACGTCGATCACGGTCATGGCCTCGGCGTAGTCGATCATCAGGTAGCCACCCGAGGGCAGGTCCACCCGGCGCCTCAGGGTGGACTGGATCGCCTCGTCCACCCCGAACCTCTCGAACAGCGCCTCGTCGCGGCTCTCGTAGAACTCGAGCCGCTCGAGCAGCTCGGGCGCGGTTCGGTTGAAGAACGACTCGAGGCGGTGATGCTGCTTCTTGTCGTCGACGATGGCCCGCTCGAACTCGCCGGAGAAGATGTCCCGGGCCACTCGCACGGACAGGTCGGCCTCCTGGAAGACCATGGCCGGAGCGGACGTTTCCTTGGCGCGCTTCTGCAGGACGTCGTGCAGCTTGTGCAGGTACTTGATCTCGCGCTCGAAGTCCTCGCGCTTGGCACCCTGCGCGGCGGTGCGCACGATGGCTCCGCCCTTGCCCAGGTCGACCTTGCCGACCGCCTTGCGCAGCCGGTCGCGCTCCTTGTCGTCGAGGCGGCGCGAGACGCCGATCCCCTCCCCCTGCGGCACGTAGACCAGGTAGCGCCCGGCAATCGAAAGCTGCATCGACAGGCGGGGCCCCTTCGTCTTGAGCGGGTCCTTGACCGCCTGGACGAGGATCTCCTGGCCCGGCTTGAGCAGCTCGGTGATGCGCTTGCCGCGCTGGCGGCCCGAGCGGCCGCGGCGGGCGACCTCGACGCCGGGGAACACGATGTCGTCGGCGTGCAGGAAGCCGTTCTTCTCGAGGCCGATGTCCACGAAGGCCGCCTCGAGTCCGGGCAGGACGTTGTCGACCTTGCCCTTGTAGACGTTTCCGACTATCGAGCGCGATCCACGCCGCTCGATGTAAAGCTCGGCTATGCGCCGGTCAGCTTGCTTTCGCCCGTCCTTCGATTCGAGGATGGCGACTCTTGTTTCGCCACGGTCCACCGTGACGAGCAGTTGCTTTTTCAATTCTTCCTCTCATAAGTCTCGATTCAGGCCCTTGGCCGCCGCGACCTCGCGCGCTTGCGCGTGGATCGACTGGAGCAGGCCGAGGGCCATGAAGGTCACCAGCACCGATGAGCCGCCGTAACTGAGCAGCGGCAACGGTACGCCGGTGATCGGCATGATCCCGATGGTCATGCCTACGTTCACGAAGATCTGGAACATCAGCATCGCGGTGATGCCTCCGGCGATCAGTGCGCCGTAAAGGTTCTTGGACATCGTCAGGATGCGAAGCGATCTCCAGATCAGCAGTGCGAAGAGCGACAGAACGAGCGCCGCTCCGACGAAGCCGAACTCCTCTCCCAGCACGGAGAAGATGAAGTCGGTGTGATGCTCTGGCAGGAAGTCAAGCCTCGTCTGTGTTGCTTCGTCGCCGCGGCCGGTCTTTCCTCCCGATCCGACCGCCGTGAGCGACTGGTTTATCTGATAGCCCTGCTCGCGGGGATTGTCGGTGGGATGCAGGAACGCCGTCAGGCGGTCCACCTGATAGGGCTTCAGCACCTCCACCCCCACCGCGGGGGCTACGACCAACACTAGCGCCACCGCCGCCGCACCCAGAACGCCCAGGGCCGCGAAGTGCGTCCACTTGGTGCCGGCCACGAACAGGATCGCCAGGGCGATCGCGATGTAGACGAGCCCGGACCCGAGGTCGGGCTGGGCGATCACCAGCATGGCGGGGACCAGCGCGAGCAGCATCAGGCGGCTGGTGGTCTCGGTCTCGTCGAGGCGCCGCATCCGGTCGAGGACGAAGGCGCCCAGCGCCAGGATCAGCAGCAGCTTTCCGAGCTCCGACGACTGGAAGTTCAGGAAGCCGAGCTCGATCGCCCGCTTCGATCCGCGCGCCGACACGCCGACGACGTACACGAGCAGGATCGCGCCGATCATCAGCGTGTACAGGCCCGCCTTCCACTCCCTGACGCGCGAGTAGTCGAAGCGCGACAGCAGCAGCATCAGAACAAGGCCCACCCCGGCGTAGGCGGCCTGGCGGTAGACGTAGTAGTACTCGCTGCCCGGGATGTCGTCCTGGGTCGCGGTCCCCACCAGGTAGACGCCGCACGCGGCCAGCGCGATCGAGGCCAGGAGCAACAGCGGGTCGATCCGCAGGATGCGCGTGCGGGGCTCGTGGAAGCCCTGGACCGGGGAGTTGGCCTGCATCAGTCGGAGACGCCCCCGCCCTCGCTGCCTTCGTCTCCCGTGACCCCGAACAACTCGGCGAGGATCGTACGCGCCATCGGGGCGGCCGTCTCCGCGCCGAAGCCGCCCGCCTCGTCCGTCACCGCCACCACGTACTTGGGGCTGGGATAGGGCGCCAGCGCCACGTACCACGACTGGTCGGCACGGCCCAGGCCCTTCTCTGCGGTTCCCGTCTTGCCCGCGATCGGGATCGGGAACCCCGCGAAGACGTCGGTCGAGGTGCCTCCCGGCGCGCTGGCGGCACCGCGCAGGCCCTCCATGATGGCCTGGCGGTACGCGCCGTCGATGGGGAGCCGGGGAGCAGCCGGAGCCTTCAGCTCCTGAAGGGCGCGGCCGCCCGCGTCCTCGATCCGCTGGCCGATCCGCGGCGACAGCACCTTGCCCCCGTTGGCGATCGCCGCGTAGGCGACCGCGAGCTGCAGCGGGTTGGCCTGCAGGTCGCCCTGGCCCACCGAGAGGTTGATGTTGTCGCCCGCGCTCCAGGGCCTGTCGGTCTGCTTCTTGCGGTAGAGCGCGTTGCGCCAGCGCGGCGTCGGGATCAGGCCCGCCAGCTCGCCGGGCAGGTCGATGCCGGTCTTGCGGCCCATGCCGAGCCGCTTGGCCCACGTCTGAAGCACCAGGCCGTCGCCTGCGCCGTTGGCCTCGAGTCCGAGCCGGTAGAAGAACACGTCGCTCGAGACCGTGAGGGCCTGGCGCAGCGCAAGGGTGCCGTAGGCGGCGTCGCCGGCGTTCTTGAAGGTGACCCCGCCGACGGTCAGGGAGCCGCCGTCGAACAGGAAGGTGTCGGGCGTGATCAGGCCGCCCTCGAGCGCGGCTGTCGCGGTGATCAGCTTGAACGTAGAGCCGGTGGGATAGGCACCCTGGATGGCTCGGTTCGACAGAGGCGCTCCGAGGTCGGGGTCGGACAGGCGCTCGTAGTCGGACTTGCGGATGACCTTCGTGAACAGGTTGGGGTCGAAGGAGGGGTGCGAACCGAGGGCCCGCACCTCGCCGTTGTTCACGTCCATCACCACGAAGGCGCCGCGGCCGGTGCCGCCGGCGAGCGCCTGCTGGCCGGCGCGCTGCACGTCGAGGTCGATCGACAGCCGCAGCTGGCTGCCCTGCTTGGGCCTGTCGCGGTCGAGCGTCTCGGTGAGGTTCCCCATGGCGTCGACCTGCACGCGTGTGGCTCCGTTCTCCCCGCGCAGGAAGCGGTCGTACTGGTACTCGATCCCGGACTGTCCCACCCGGTCGCCCATGTCGACGCCGCGGTAGCGCTCGTCCTCGAGCTGCTCCCGCGTGACCTCGCCCACCGTGCCGAACAGATGCGCGCCGGTCTCGTGGTAGGGATAGCGCCGCAGGAACTCCTGCTCGACCGTCACGCCGGGGAAGTCCTCCTGGCGCTCGAGCAGGAACGAGACCACGTCGAGCGGGACGCCCTGCTTGGCGGTGGCCGAGGAGAAGGGGAGCGCCTTCAGCTGGCGCTCGATCGAGCGCTCCATGCGCATCGGGTCTCCGCCGAGCACCCTGCTCAGCCGCGTGTAGAGCTCGCGGCGCTCTGCCCGGCTCTCGGGCAGGCGGTCGGGCGAGACCTTCACGGCCAGCCCGATGCTGTTGTCCACGAGCTTGCGGCCTTCGCGGTCGACGATCTCGCCGCGGGGCGCCTGGACCTTGATCTCGCGGGTGCGGTTGTTGTTGGCCTCCGCGCGGTACTTGTCGCTCGACAGCACCTGGAGATACCAGAGCCGGAAGAACACCACGGCGAACGCCACCAGCGCTATGCCGCCGATGATCGCCACGCGCACCGCGAGCTGGGGCGTGAGCGTCGGCCGGCGGTCGCTGTCGAGGTACACCGGCGGCTAGACCTCCAGGCCTCGCAGCCCGAGCGGGCCGGTCTCGCGCGGCGGGCGGCGCCGGCGGCGCGTCTCGAACGGGTCGACCGCCAGCGAGGGGCGCAGGAGCTTGCGAGTGCCGACGAAGACCGGCAGCGCCAGCAGCGCCCCGAGCAAGACGGTCAGAACCATGTCGCCGATCACCTGCGGGCTGATCGTGGCGCCGATGTCGAGCATGAACGAGACGGCCGCGAAGACGACGACCCAGCCGGCGGTGGCGGCGGCGCCCACCGCCACAGGGAGCAGCGAATGGGACGGGTCGCGGACCTCGCGATAGCGCCCCACGCCGTAGCCCAGCGCGGTCAGCACGAGCGAAGAGGCGCCCATGGTCTGGCCCACGGCCAGGTCGACCAGGAAACCCATGGCGAAGCCGGTCGCGCAGCCGCTGATGCTGCCGGCGTAATAGGCGACGGCCGCCACCACCAGCGGGATCAGGTCCACGTGCCCGCCGAGCAGTCCGCCGTGCCCGAGCGCCGCGAGCTGCACGACGAGGGCCAGCAGCAGCAGCGCCGCCATGCGCAGGAACGCGCCGGGGCCGACGATCACGGCGCCAGCACTCCCGCGGTCTCGGCGGGCCGGCCGCGCGCCGTGAGCACCTGGAGCCAGTCGAGCCGTCGCAGGTCCGCGAACGGCTTGATGTGCACGCGCTGGTAGAGCTCGATCTCGTCGAGGTCCACCTCGGTCACGGTGCCGATCGGGATCCCCCGTGGGAACAGAGACTCGACACGCGAAGAGGTGAATCCCGAGGTCACGACGGTCGTGCCCTCGGTCACCCGGCGGCCCTTCTCCACGAAGTCGAGCAGCAGGTCGCGCGGGTTGCCCACCTCCGGCTTGACGATGCCGTTGGCGCCCTCGGGCATCACCTGAGCCGATACCGCGCTCGAGGCGTCGGTCAGCAGCGTGACCTGGGCAGTGCCCGCGCTCACGCTCGTGATCTTGCCCGCCAGGCCTCCTGAGGCGATCACCGGCTGGTCCAAGCGCACGCCGTCGTTCGACCCCTTGTCGATCTTGACGCTCGAGAACCACACTGTCGGCGAGCGGGCGATCACGCGCGCCGTCACCGGCCTGGTCCCCTGCGGGAAGCCCTCCTCGCGCTGGAGTCCCACCAGCCCGCGCAACTCGCGGGCGTCGCGGCGGGCGGTCTCGCTACGCGCCACCTCGCTGCGCAGGCGCTCTACCTCGCGCTTGAGGCGCTCGTTCTCGTCCTTGGCGTCGATCGTGTCGCCGAACCAGCCGAACAGGTCCCGCACCGGCTTGAGCGCCCGGCTGGCGCCCGTCTCGATCGGCGCCAGGGCCTCCTGGGCCCCGCGCTGGATCGCGTGCAGGAACCCGCCCCCGGACTCGCCGAAGTACGCCGTCAGCAATGCCACCGACAGGGCGACGAATATCGCCAGCGCCGCCCTCCTGCGGCGAATCACCTTCTTGTCGAACACGCTCCGGGTCCTCCGGGCGCCGGCTGCCTATCTGCGCCGGCTGTTTCGGGAATTCTTGTTGCTGCGGTGGATGGCCTCGAACTCCTCGAGGCTGCGGCCCGAGCCCACCGCCACGCAGGTGAGCGGCGACTCGGCCAGGTGCGCCGGCATCTGCGTCTCGTCGCGTAGCCGCTCGTCGAGGCCCTGGAGCAGCGCCCCGCCCCCGGCGAGCATGATCCCGCGGTCCATGATGTCCGACGCGAGCTCGGGCGGCGTGCGATCGAGGGTCTCCTTGACGGCATCGATGATGGCCTGCAGCGGTTCCTCCAGCGCCAGTCGCACCTCTTCGCTCGTCAGCACGATCGTCTTGGGCAGGCCGGAGACCAGGTCGCGACCTCGGATCTCGGCCTGAACCTCCTCGTCGAGCGGGAAGGCCGAGCCGATCTCGAGCTTGACCTCCTCGGCGGTC
>DATACN010000365.1:0-2532 GCA_036258995.1 Thermoleophilaceae bacterium
GCGCTGGTCGGCGGGGCCAGCCTGGACCCGGAGGACTTGGCCAGGATCGCCTCCCTGGCGCGGTGAACTCCCCGCGCGTCTGCCTGGTCGTGCTCGACGGCTGGGGTCTCGCCGAACCGGGGCCGGGCAACGCCGTGGACATGGCCGACACGCCGGTGTTCGACGAGCTGTGGGAGAAGCACCCCCACACCACGCTGACCACCTGGGGTAGGGCGGTAGGCCTTCCGGAGGGGCAGATGGGCAACTCCGAGGTGGGCCACCTGAACCTCGGGGCCGGGGCGGTCGTGCCGCAGGACCTGGCGCGCATCGACGACGCGATCGAGGACGGCTCGTTCTTCGAGATCGAGGCGCTGCGCAGGGCCTGCGTCACCGAGCGGCTGCACCTGATGGGGCTGGTCTCGGACGGCGGGGTGCACTCGAGCATGGGCCACCTGAAGGCGCTCGCAAAGCTGGCCAGGCGAGAGGACGTGCCCGACGTCGTGCTTCATGCGTTCACCGACGGTCGCGACACGCCGCCCAAGTCGGGCGCCGGCCACGTCGGCGAGGCGGAGAGGTGGGACCTGCGAGTCGCCACGGTCGGCGGCCGCTACTACGCCATGGACCGCGACCGGCGCTGGGAGCGCACGAAGCTGGCCCTCGATGCGATCGTCGGCGGGGAGGCCGAGCCGCCGCACGCCGAGACGGGCGCGGCAGCGGTGAAGGCGGCCTACGAACGCGACGAGACCGACGAGTTCATCAAGCCGACGCTGGTGGGGGAGGAGGGGAGGGTCCGCGACGGCGACAGCGTGGTCTTCTTCAACTTCCGCCCCGACCGCGCCCGCCAGCTCGCGAGCAAGATCGGCGAGCTCGACGTACGGCTGACCACCATGACGCGCTACCACGAGGACTGGGACTATCCGGTGGCCTTCGAGGAGCATCGCCCGGCGACGACACTGGCCGAGACGCTCGCGGAGGCCGGCGTCGAGCAGCTGCACGTGGCCGAGACCGAGAAGTACGCCCACGTCACGTATTTCTTCAACGGCGGCGAGGAGGACCCGCATGCGGGCGAGGACCGTTGCCTGGTCGACTCGCCCCGCGACGTCGACACCTACGACCAGAAGCCGGAGATGTCGGCCCGCGCGGCCTCACGCGAATTCGCCTCGCGCTGGCGGGACGGCGACTACGGCTTCGGGATCATCAACTTCGCCAACCCCGACATGGTCGGCCACAGCGGCGTGATCGAGGCGGCTGTCAGGGCGGTCGAGGCCGTGGACTCCTGCCTCGCAGACGTGGTCGAGGCGGTGCACGAGACCGGCGGCGCCTGCGTGATCACCGCCGACCACGGAAACGCCGACGACATGCTCGAGGACGACGGCAGTCCCAACACGGCCCACTCGATGAACCCGGTCCCCCTGATCGTCACCGCCGACGTGGGCGAGCTGCGCGAGGGCGGCACGCTGGCCGACGTCGCGCCCACCATCCTGGGCTTGATGGGGCGGGAGCAGCCGGCGGAGATGACTGGCCAATCGCTGATAAAACTTGACAAATAGCGACTTAGGTTTTATTCTCTCCGGCAGTGAAGTTGGTTTGCTCGCTTTCGGAGGTGAGATTCGAATGGCACTGCTTATGAAGCCGGAGCCTTTCAGCCGTGAGATGGACCGCCTGTTCGATGCCTTCTTCGGGGCGGGCGACGCCGCCGGGCGCCGCTGGGTCCCGCCGATGGACGTGGTCGAGGCGGAGGATCACTTCGTGCTGAAGGCGGACCTGCCGGGCCTGTCCGAGGAGGACGTCTCGATCGAGATCCAGGACGGCAACCTGACCATCTCGGGCCAGCGCAAGGCCGAGCACGAGTCGAGCGAGAAGGGCTGGTACCGCATCGAGCGCTCGTTCGGCAGCTTCCAGCGCTCGCTGTCGCTGCCGGAGGGCATCGACGCCGACGCGGTCACGGCCAACTTCGACCGCGGCGTGCTCGAGGTGCGCATCCCCAAGCCGGAGGAGCGCAAGCCGCGGCGCGTGGCCATCAAGGCGCACGGCGAGAACGGCCGTCCCGAGGCCCTGGAGGGCACCGCCGAGGAGAAGTAGCCTCGGGCGGGTGACGGCCCGCGCATTCCGAATCGACGCCCGCGACGGGGCAGCCCGCGCGGGCGTCCTTCGTTTGCAGCACGGCGAGGTGCGCACGCCGGCCTTCGTCCCGCTGGCGTCCACCGGCACCGTCAAGACGCTCCACGCCGCCGAGGTGGCGGCGCTCGGGTTCCAGATGGTGCTGGGCAACACCTACCACCTGTTCATCCAGCCCG
This sequence comes from Thermoleophilaceae bacterium, assembly GCA_036258995.1. Lineage (GTDB taxonomy): Bacteria > Actinomycetota > Thermoleophilia > Solirubrobacterales > Thermoleophilaceae > DATACN01. The sequence goes on from DATACN010000365.1 coordinate 2,277, forward strand.
GTCACGAGCTCGTCCGCGAGATGGGTGGGCTGCACGAGTTCATGGGCTGGCGCGCGCCGATCGTGACCGACTCGGGCGGCTTCCAGGTCTTCTCGATGGGCCACGGCTCGGTGGCCGAGGAGGTCAAGCGCCGGCGCGGCGAGACGCGCTCGATGGTGCTCTCGATCGACGAGGAGGGCGTGCGCTTCCGCTCCTACCTCGACGGCTCGGAGCGCTTCCTCGGCCCGGAGACCTCGATGGAGGTGCAGGCCGCGCT
>DATACN010000366.1:0-2802 GCA_036258995.1 Thermoleophilaceae bacterium
CGGCCAGGTCGCCGAGCCTCGCCATGGTCGGCCGCAGCTCGTCGAGGAAGCGGGGCAGCCTCCGGACGCTGCCGCTCAGCTGCCGGCGGCGGCTCGCAGAGGCCTCCGCGGTCTCCCCTGCCTCCGTGACGAACCGCGAGACGTCGGACCGCCGGGCCGCGAGCTCTGCCATCACGGCGTCGGCGTTCGAGATGAACCGCCTGATGCTGCGGTTCTGGCGGCCGAGGACCTGCAGGACCCGGCTCGTCTCGCGCAGGCCCGGATGCGCCCGGCGCAGCACCTCGGACAGGTCCCGCGGCCTCCCCGCCAGCCCGGCCCCGAGCTCCGAGATCAAGAGCCGCAACCGTTCCCGGTAGGGCCGGCGCAGGACGTTGTTGATCAGGTCGAGCGGGATCCCCGACGAGGTCTGCTCGACCGGCAGCGGCTTCCGCCCGAGTGGACGCGGGGACGAGCCCGGCTGGCAGTCCACGAAGTACTCGCCGATCAGCGACTGGGGCTTGATCTCGCAGCGGGCGTCGCTGCGGAGGTCCTCGAGCCCCGGTTCGGTCATCTCGACCTCGACCAGCGCCAGGGGCCGGCCGCCCCGGGTCAGTCGCAGCTTGCTGATGCGGCCGGCCCGCACGCCCCCGACCTTCAGGTCGCCGCCCTCGACCAGCCCGAACGCGTTGTCGAACACGAGCCGATAGCGCTTGCCCTTGCTCTCCTGAGAGGCGCCGGTCGCCAGCAGGCCCGCCGAGACGGCGGCCAGTACGACGGCGATCGCGGCCAGGCGCCTCATGGCCCCGGCGCCCTGTGGGACTCGTCGCAGTTCATGGCGCTCTGCTCGCCGGCGGAGAAGACGTTGGAGCCATCGGGAGCGGGGAACTCGGCGCCTCCGGGACAGCGGCGGTACTGCTCCGCCTTGACGGGGCGGCCGTGCAGCAGCTCCTCGAACGACAGCCACGGCCGCGCGAAGCCGCCGAGCGCGTCGTAGCCCCCGGTGGTCGAGAAGTCGTCGAGCCAGCCGAGGAAGTCGTTGGTGTACGGGCGGGCGACCGCCAGCGTCGGCGCGGCCGCGACGGCGGCATCGGCCAGCTCGGGGAACGCGCCGCGCACCTCACCGAGAGCGACGGGCCGCCGGCCCGGCGCAGTCGTGCGCGACTTCGAGACCGTGGCGATGTCGGCGAGGCGCGGCTGGGCGCGGACCAGGTCCGTCAGGTCATTGGCGCGCCCGCGGCGCCCGATCGCGGCCCGCAGGTCGGCGACGGTCGGCCGCGCCGCGGCGGCGAATCCCCTCGCCTCCTCCAGGAAGGGACCGAGCCGGCGCGCCACCGGCTTGGCCGCGGCCACCAGCGGATCGACGTCGTCGAGAGTGGCCCGCAGGTTCACGAAGGTCGTGTTCGCGCGCCTCATGAACGGCGGCAGCCGGTCGATCGACTCCGCGAGAGCCCCACTCTGGCTCCCCAAGGCTCCGGTGGTGGCCTCGAGGTTCGCGACCAGCCCCGTCAGGTCGGCCCGCCGCTCCGCGAGCGCGGTCACGAGCTTCGAGCTGTCGACCAGGAAGCGCTCGAGCGCCGGCGTGTCACGCGTCAGCTCGGCCAGCAGCCGGCTGGACGTGGAAAGCGCGGGGTTGAGATAGGCGATGCCCGACCTCGCCTGCGCTCCCCTGCCCCGGAACTGGCGCGCCGACCCGCGGATGAACCCCTGGAGCGCCGCTCTCGTCTTCGGGTCGAGCGTGTTGAAGAGCTGGTCGAGCTCCACCGGGGTGCCCGTGTGGTCGATCCCGATCACGCCGCCGTCGGGGATCTCCTCGCCGCGCTGCGGCCCAGGAGTCAGCTCGATGTAACGGTTGGCGATCCCCGATTGCGACAGCTGGCGGATCGTCGCGCGGGTGCCGCGCCGCAGGGGCGCGTGCTCGTCCTCGAGCCCGAAGGTGACCTCGGCCCGGCCGTCGGGCGTGATGTCGATCTGCTCCACCGACCCGACCGCGACGCCCCCGATCTGAACGGTGTTCCCCTTGACGAGCTGAGCCGAGTTGACGAAGCGCGCCTTGACGCTGTAGCGGCCGGTCCCTTCGCCGAACAGCACGATCGCGACCAGGGCGATTGCCGCCAGCAGCGCGGCGAGCGTGGCGATGCGCGCGAAGATGCTGCCTCCCTTCAAGCTAGGAAATGTTTCCTACCTACCCCACCGCGGTCAACACCCAACCCGCAAGGGCATCCCCGCCCCCCGGCACCGGGCGCCTTCAGGAGGGCGGCTCGATCAGGACGGCGGGTCGATCTCGGAGCTCTCGCCGCGGTGGCTCGCGTAGATCCGAAGCGTCCAGCCCTGCAGGCCCGACTCCGCGAGCGGTCGGCGCACGGGCTCGAGCAGCTCGTGGCCGCGCTGAGGCTGCGGGTATGGGAACTGCGGCGGCGCGACGACCGGCGCGACGAGGGCGGCCAGGGTGAGATCCGCCACCGAGAAGCCGTCGCCCACCAGATAGCCGCTCGGGGAGAGCTCGCGCTGGAAGAGCTCGCCCGCGGCGCGGACCTTGTCGAAGGCCAGCTCGACGGCGCGCTCGTCGATGCCCATGCTCGCCCGTACGCGCCTGCGCAGCAGCGGGAACGTGGCGCGCGCCAACCCACGCCGGCCCCTGGGCAGGTCAGGCGCGAAGGCGCTCAGAAAGAGCCCACCGTCCCGCAGCATGTAGTGGGTGGCCAGCGGCCGGACGTAGGGCCCGAGCTCCTCGTCGAAGTACTCCTCCAGCTCGAGCGCTCGCCGCCGGGCCTCGGGGTCGGCCGGATACAGCGGCGGGTCGGGCCGGAGCTGCTCCAGCGCGGC
>DATACN010000367.1:0-4438 GCA_036258995.1 Thermoleophilaceae bacterium
ATCGAGGACCAGCTGCGCGCCCGCCGGCGCGAGGGCGCCGACCGTCGCACCGAAGAGCTCGCCCACTACCTCCAGGCGCTCGATTACGGCCTGCGGATAGGCGGGTGAGCTAGCGGCCCCGCCTAGCGAAGCCGTCGCGGAGCCTTCAGCGTGAAGCCGAACCTGGCCCGCTGCGCGCCCGCCGTGGCGACGCCACGCGTCCGCAGCCGCCTGGCGCGCCGCAGCAGCTTCAGGTTCCTCCGCGACAGACGGAAGCGCACCCTGACCCGTCCGCTCGCGGGAAAGGTGAAGCGCCTGGAGCCGAGCCGCAGCGGGCGGCGCCTGCGCTGCGCCTTGCCCACCGGGCTGCGGAACGCTCGGGCCGTGCGAAGGGCGATCGAGGCCGCCGCGCCGGCCGGGCCCTGAAGCCCCAGGGCGAAGCGGCCCGTGCGAGACACCCTGACCACTCGCGCCCCCGCGTAGCGCAGCGCGAGCTCGGTCCGTTGCGGTCCGGTGAGCTGCCCGCCGCCGCCCCCGGGCGAGGGCTCCGACACGCCCAGGTAGCGCGCTAGCGCGAAGTCGCTGTCGCCCCCCAAGCCGCCGGAACCGGCGAGGACGACCTTGCCGTCCGCCTGGATCGCCACGCCTCTTGCGAACTCACCGCCGCCGAAATCGGTCGTCAGCTTCCCGTCGCCGCTGAACGTGGCGTCGAGCGCCCCATCAGGGGTGAGGCGGGCCAGGGCGAAGTCGTCATTCGCGCCTCCGGCCTGCAGGAGCTTTCCGTCGAGCTGGACTGCCAGGCGACCTCCGCCGAAGGAGGACCCGCCGAAGTCGAAAACCTGCGTACCGTCGCCGGCAAACGAGACGTCCAGCACGCCCTCGGGGGTATGGGCGGCGAGGGCGAAGCGCGACTGGCTCTCACCGGCGGGCACCGTATTGCCGGCGACGACGATCCTTCCGTTCGGCTGGACCGCCACGTCGGAGGCCAGCTCGCCGCCTCCCGCGATGTCCGTGGTCCTCCTGCCGTCGCCGCTGAAGGAGTCGTCCGGCGCGCCGTCGGTCTTGTAGCGGGCGACGGCGAAGTTCGTGCCGTTCGGCCCCTGCGACCACCCCGCCTGCACGATGTTCCCGTCGGGCTCGATCGCCAAGCCGGACGCACGGGTCTGGAGCTCGTCAGGGCCGAAGGCGAGGGTCTGCTTGCCATCGCCGTCGAAGGTCAGGTCGAGGTCGCCATCCGGCTCGTAGCGAACGACCTCGAAGACGAGGTGTCCCCACCCACCCACGACGATCTTGCCGTCCGCCTGGATGGCCACGTCCTCCCCGCGATCGTGGTCGTTTGCCGGCGGGGAGCAGCACTGGGTGACGTTGGTGAGCTCTTTCCCGTCCCCGCTGAAGCTCGAGTCGAGCTCGCCGTCTGCGTGATACCGGGCCACGGCGAAGTCCTCGTCGCCGTTCTGCCCCGCGGTCGAGTAGCCGGCCACGACGATCTTCCCGTCGGCCTGGATCGCCACGTCGTTCGCGGTCTCCCCCTTGCCGAAGCCCGTCAGGACGCTTCCGTCGCCGTCGAACGTGGTGTCCGGCGAGCCGTCCGGGTTATAGCGCGCGACCGCGAAGTCCTGATCGTTGAGAGATCCCCCGTTGCCGGCGGCGACGATCTTGCCGTCGGCCTGGACAGCGACCGCCCTCGCCTGGTCGTGGGTACCGGTCCCGAAGCCGCTCGTCAACCGCCCGTCGCCGTCGAAGAACGGGTCGAGATCACCAGGAGCGGCCCAGGCGGCCGGTGCCGTCGCGAGCAGGCCCATCGCGGCGGCGAGCACCCAGCGCCGGAGCGTCCGGCTATCCGCTCGGCCGCGCGCCGTGCCCACGGTCATCGCCGCGCCGGCGCCCTCAGCGAGATCGCGAACGTGATCCGCTGCGCTCGCGCGGTGGCCGTGGCTCGCGTGCGCAGTCGCCTGACACGCCGCAGCAGCCTCAGGTTCCTCCGCGAGAGGCGGAATCGCAGGGTGGCCCGGCCAGTGGCCGGGAAGGTGAAGCGCTTCGAGCCGAGCCGCAACGGGCGTGCCCTCCGCTGCGCTTTGGTCGTGGGAATGCGGAATGGGCGAGCGCTTCGCAGCGCCAGCGAACCCGCCGCGCCGGCCGGGCCGTTCAGTGCAAGGGCGAAGCGCCCCGTCCGCGAGACGCGCACCACCGACCGCCCCCTGTAGCGGAGAGCGGTCTCGGTCCCCGGCGGCGTCGCGGGGCCGCCGGTGCCGTTCGGTCCGCCCACCGGATCGCCCAGGTAGCGCGCGACCGCGAAGTCGTAATCGCCTCCCTCATTCGTCAGGCCGGCGAGGACGATCTTCCCGTCTGCCTGAAGGGCGACGTCCGCGGCACGATCCGCCCCGCCGAAGTCGGTCACCTGCTTCCCATCGCCGGCGAACGTGCTGTCGAGCTCGCCGCCGGACCCAACGCGAGCGAGGGCGAAGTCGCTGGTGAGGACGCTCGCGCTGAAGCCCCCGGCCTGGACGAGCTTGCCGTCGGGCTGGATCGCGAGCTGGAAGCCTGATGCGGGGCCGCCAAAACCGATCGCCTGCTGGCCGTCCCCGGCGAACGAACCGTCGAGCCCACCGTCCGGGTCTAGGCGCGCCAGGGCGAAGTGCGAATCGCTCCCGGGGGATTCGGTGTTACCCGAGACGACGATTCGCCCGTCCGGCTGGACCGCCACGTCCTCACCCCAGTCGTCGCCCCCTGCGAAATCGACGGTCCTCCTCCCGTCGTCGTCGAAGGACCCGTCCGGCGTCCCGTCGTCCGTGTACCGGGCGATGGCGAATTGGAACGCGTTGAGATCTGCCCCTGCGTATCCGGCGACGACGATCCGGAGGTCCGGCTGGATGGCCACTGCCCGGCCCTGCGTATGTGGCATCCCGAAGCTCGTCGTCTGCTTGCCGTCGCCGTCGAAGCTCGCGTCCAGGTCTCCGTTCGGCTGGTAGCGGACCACCTCGAAGGCTCGGTTCTCATCATCGGTGCCCGCCACGACGATCTTGCCGTCCGGCTGGAGCGCCACGTCCCAGCCGAAGTCGTCGCCGTCCTGGGCGGGGCTGCCGTACCGCGAGACGTTGGTGAGCACCTTTCCGGTCCCCCCGAAGCCCGTGTCGAGCCCACCGTCCGTGTCGTAGCGGGCGACGGCGATGTCGGAGTCGCCGTTGGCGGACGAGAAACCGGCAGCCACGATCTGGCCGTCGGGCTCGATCGCGATCGAGATCGCGTTTTCGCTGACGCCGCCGAAGTCGGTCCGCACCCTTCCGTCGCCATCGAACGTCGTGTCGAGGGAGCCGTCCGCGTTGTAGCGGACGAGCGCGAAGTCCTGAAACGCCTCCCCCGCGACGACGATCTTGCCGTCGGACTGGATCGCCACCGCTTGGCCGAACTGGTCGCCGCCCCCGGGGAAACCGGTGGTCACGCGGCCGTCGCCGCCGAAGGACGGGTCGAGGTCGCCGGCGGCCGCCTGCGCAGGGGCTGCTGCGGCAAGTGGCCAGAGGGCCGCGACCAGGATCGCAGCGGCGGCTGCGCGTCGCAGCTGCGGTTTCGCGGAGGGCCTGATCCTGAGCTCTCCGAGCGTCACCCTGCAGGCCTCCGCCGGCCGTCCTGGAGCTCCGAAGCGCCCTCCTCCCAGCGGATCACGGCGCCGAGCCGGCAGAGCGCGGCGAGGTCGTCGCGGCAGGCCCAGTGCTCGACCAGGCGGCCGTCACGGAAGCGCCAGATGTGGATCTCGTCCCACTCGACCGAGCGCCGGGAGGGCTCGATGCCGGCCCAGCGGCCGACGTGGAGTCCCCGAAAGCGAAGGCGCGCTACGGCGTGGTCTGCGCTGACGATCAACTCCCGCGTGCTCACTTCCACGTCGGCGAAGGCCTCCCGCAGCGCTCGGCGCTCCGCGCGCAGGCTCTCGGGGCCTCGGTGAAGCATCGTCGCGCTGTGATCGCGGTACTCGCGATCGACCAGCCGCGCAACACGCGGATCGTCGCCGTCCCACAGCAGCGCGATCGCCTCGTGTGCGAGCTCCTCGGCGGCGGTGCGCATCAGGGCACGAAGGCCGTGAAGGGGAGGACGGCGAGCATCGGCGCCATGCTCCTGCGCCGCCCATGCGCTTCGCGACCGGGGGCACCCTTGACCGCACCCTGGAGTTCGGGCGCCGTAAGAGGCGGCTCAGCTCTCGAGCGCGGCGCCGAGCTCCTTGCGCGAACGGACGTCGAGCTTGCGGTACGCGCCGGAGAGGTGGCCCTCGACCGTCTTGACCGTGACGAACAGCGCCTGCGCGATCTCGGGGTTCGAGAGTCCCGACGCAGCCATCTCGGCGATCCGCCGCTCGCTCGGGGTCAGCGCGGCCGGCCCCGTGAGCGTCTCCCCGCGCGGCCGGGCGCCACTGGCGCGCAGCTCCGTCCGCGCGCGATCGGCCAGCCGCGTCGCGCCGCAGCCGATCGCG
>DATACN010000368.1:0-1704 GCA_036258995.1 Thermoleophilaceae bacterium
GGCGAGGACTTCCTGCTCGAGATGCTCGACACCGACGAGGGCGCGCGACGCCTGGGCGAGCTCGGCATCGGCACGAACTACGGCATCTCCACCGGCACCAAGGAGATCCTGCTCGACGAGAAGATCGGCGGCACCGTGCACATGGCGGTCGGTATGAGCTACCCCGAGAGCGGCGGCCAGAACGACTCGGCCGTCCACTGGGACATGGTCTGCGACCTGCGCGAGGGCGGCACGATCACCGTCGACGGCACCGAGCTCCAGCGCGACGGCAAGTTCCTGGTCTGACCCGGCCCTAGACTCGTCGCAATGGCCGGTCACTCCAAGTGGGCCTCCATCAAGCACAAGAAGAAGGTCGTGGACGCGCGGCGCGGGCAGGCCTTCACCAAGCTCGCCCGGGCCATCCAGGTCGCCGCGCGTGAGGGTGGGGGCGACACCGCGGGCAACCCCGCGCTCGCCCTGGCCGTGCAGAAGGCCAAGGAAGCGCGCATGCCCAAGGACAACATCGAGCGCGCCATCGCCAAGGGCACGGGCGCCGACCGCGACGCCGAGGCCATCGAGAGCGTCGTCTACGAGGGCTACGGCCCGGGCGGCGTGGCGATCCTCGTCGAGGCGCTGACTGACAACCGCAACCGCACCAGCGCCGACGTCAGGCACCTCTTCACCAAGCACGGCGGCAACCTCGGCGAGCCGGGCTCCGTGGCCTGGACCTTCGAGAAGAAGGGCGAGCTCGTCGTCGACGGCTCGCGCTACGACGAGGACGAGCTGATCGCCGCCATCGACGCGGGCGCCGAGGATGTCTCGCTCGACGGCGACGTGTGGGAGATCGTGACCGAACCGGCGGATCTGACGGCCGTGCGCGAGGCGCTGGAGAGCCAAGGCGTCGAGCTCGACTCCGCCGAGCTCGCGATGCGGCCCACGACACGTACGCCGGTCGAAGAGGGCCAGGTCGGCACGCTCATGCGCCTGATCGAGGAGCTCGAGGAGCACGACGACGTGCAGGCCGTGCACGCCAACTTCGACGTCGACGCCGAGGTGTTGGAAAAAGTCGCCGCGGCGTGAGAGGGTGGCCGGCGTGCGGATGCTGGCCCACCTCAAGTCGAACGCCGTCGCCTATCTGGCGCTCATGATCGCTCTCGGCGGCACGTCTTACGCGGCGGTGAACCTGCCGCGCAACAGCGTCGGGCCGAAGCAGCTCAAGCGCAACGCCGTCAACTCGGCGAAGGTCAAGAACCGCTCTCTGCGGGCACTCGACTTCCGGCGCGGCCAGCTGCCGGCCGGGTCGCGGGGCGAGGCCGGCCCCGCCGGACCGCCCGGCGCTACGGGCGCGACCGGCCCTCCGGGGCCGGTGTTCGGCGCGGCCCGGGTCACGAATGGTCTCGATCCCGGGACTCCGGAGCAGATCGCCGACAGCTACCCGTTCACCCTGCCCTCCGGGGGTCCGACCTACCTGCGCAACGACCAGGCCAACGTCCAGATCACGTGCTCGAGCGGACAAGGCAGGATCGGGCTTTGGGTCGACAACGTGCCGGTGCCCGATACGGCGGTGGTGGTGCCGGCAATCAGCGGCAACCGCGGGCCCGTTCACCTGGTTGCCACCGTGGACCTTCCCGCCGGGCAGCACACCGCCGCGGCGCTCCTCGAGTGCCCGACCGGATCCGCAGAGGGCTGGAACTTGGACGACTCCAGCTGGACGGTCCTGCGCCT
>DATACN010000369.1:0-3270 GCA_036258995.1 Thermoleophilaceae bacterium
GAGCTCACCGTCGGCGGGCTCAGCGTCCGGGAGCACGGCCCCGGCGAACTCGCCGCGCTGTGCGGAACCGTCTTCCAGGACCCGGAGACCCAGGTGGTGATGGGCGGCGTGCGCGCGGAGCTCTCGCTGCCGCTCGAGCACGCGGGCGAGACCGCGGCGGCGGTGGCCCGCGCCGTGGAGGAGACGGCGCTGGCGCTGGGCGTGGCCCACCTCCTCGACCGGCGGACCGAGACCCTGTCGGGCGGCGAGCTGCAGCGGGTCGCGATCGCCGCGGCGCTCGTGCATCGCCCGCCCCTGCTGCTGCTCGACGAGCCGACATCGCAGCTCGACCCCGTTGCCGGCGACGAGCTGGTCTGGATGCTGCGGCGGCTGAACGAGGAGTGGGGGACCGCGGTGGTGCTCGCAGAGCATCGCCTGGAGCGCTGCCTGACGGCGGCCGACCGGGTCGTGGCCTTCGAGAACGGCGCGGTGGGATGCGACGGTCCGCCCGCCGAGTTCCTCGCCTGGACGGCGGAGCGCGACGCGGCGCTGGCGACCCCGGTCGCGCGGCTGTTCTCGCTCGCCGGGCTTGGCCCGCTGCCGGTGTCGGTGAAGGACGCCCGCGGCGCGCTGCGGGAGGGCGGCTTCGTGCCTCCGCCTCCGGCCTCCCCGGAGCCTCCGCAGGAGCCGCGCCCGCTGCGGCGCCGGTTCGGCCGCGGCGCCGGCACGCCCGAGCCCGCCCTCGAGTTGCGCCAGGTCTGGCTGGAGGTCGAGGACGGTCCAAGCATCCTGCGCGGCGTGGACCTGCTGCTCGCGCCAGGCGAGTGCCTCGCGCTGATGGGTCGCAACGGGGCCGGCAAGAGCACGCTGCTGCGCCTGGCCCGCGGGCTGGTTGAGCCGACGCGCGGGAGGGTCGAGCGCACCGGCGACGTGGCCCTGCTCCTCCAGAACCCGGGCGACTACCTGATTCACGAGCACGTGGTGGACGAGGCGGGGCCGGCCGGGCTGGCGGCGGCCGGGCTCGCGCATCGCGAGCGGGCCAACCCGCGCGACCTGTCCGGCGGCGAGCGCCAGCGGCTCGCGCTCGAGGTCGTGCTGGGCGGGGGCCGGCCCGCGGCAGTGCTGCTCGACGAGCCGACTCGCGGCATGGACCGAGCGGGGAAGGAAGGCCTCGCCGCGAGAGTCGGGGAGCTGGCCGCGGACGGCGCGGCCGTCATGGTCGCCACGCACGACACGGAGTTCGCCGCCCGCTTCGCGGGCCGCGTCGTGCTGATGGGCCAGGGCGTCGTGATCGCCGACGGGCCGCCCGGCGACGTTCTCGGGGGCGGCTGGCACTTCTCGACCGAAGTGGCCCGCGCGCTCGATGGAGCCGCACTGACCCCCGAGGAAGGCGCGGGGGCCCTGGCGAAGGGAGCCGGCCTCGTGAGCCGGGAGCTGTCGTCGTGAGCTGGCAGCTCGCTTCGCTCCTGATCCTCGGGCTGGTGCTGCTCGCCGGCTTCGCCTGGTACGAGCGCGAGCGGCCCACCGCGAGGGTGCTCGCCCTCGTGGCCGCGCTGGCGGCGCTGGCGGTGGTCGGCCGGCTCGCCTTCGCCGCGCTGCCGAACGTCAAGCCGACCACCGACATCGTGCTGTTCGCCGGCTATGCGCTGGGAGCGGTGCCGGGCTTCGCGGTCGGTGCGATCACCGCGCTGGTCTCGAACATCTTCCTCTCGCAGGGCCCCTGGACCGCCTGGCAGATGGTCGGCTGGGGCGGAGTGGGGGCGGGGGCGGCGCTGCTCGCGCGCTTCCTGCGGGGCCGCGAGCTGGGCCGCCTGCCGCTGGCGCTCGTGTGCGGAGCGGCGGGCCTCGCGTTCGGCGCCTGGATGGACGTCTACCAGTGGACGCTGGCCGCGCGGCAGGACGTCGACTCCTACGTCGCGGTGTCGGCCAGCTCCCTGCCCTACAACCTCGCCCACGCGATCGGCAACGTGGTGTTCTGCCTGCTGATCGGCCCCGCCTTCGTCCGAGCGCTGGGCCGCTACCGCCGCCGCCTGGAAGTGCACTGGGAGAAGCCCGCCATCGCAACCGGCGCGGCCGCGGCCGTCCTGGCCGTGGCGATCGCCGCCGGTGCCGGCGCGGGGGGCGGGGGCGAAGCGGTCGCCGCGACGCGCGCTCCCGCCGGCACGGCCGGCGTTTCCCCGGTCTCGCGAGCCGTCCGCTACCTGCTCCGCGCCCAGAACCGGGACGGCGGCTTCGGTGCCGCTCCCGGCGTCGGCTCGAACCACCTGCAGACGGGCTGGGCGGGACTGGGGCTCGCGGCCGCCGGGCGCAACGCGCGCGACGTGCGAAGGCGCGGTGGCCGAAGCGTCACCTCGTTCGTGACCCGCAAGGCCGGATCGCTGCGCGACATCGGCGAGGTCGAGCGCACGGTGATGCTGCTGGCGAGCGCGGGGCTCTCGCCACGCCGCTTCGCGGGCCGCGACCTGGTGGGCCTGATCAAGGCGCGCCGGCGAGGCGACGGCTCGATCGCCGGCTACGTGAGCTACACGGCCTTCGGGATCATGGCCCTGAGGGCGGTGGGCGAGCGCCCGCCGGGCGGCTCGGTGGCATATCTGAGGCGGGCCCAGAACGGCGACGGGGGCTTCGGGGTGGCCGCTTCGTCGGCGAGCGACACGGACATGACGGGCATGGTCATGCAGGCGCTGGCGGCGGCCGGGCGGCTCGGAGGCGGAGTCGAGAGCCGGGCGGTCGCCTATCTGCGCCAGAGTCAGAACGGCGACGGCGGCTTCGGTGCGTTCCAGGGGCGGAGCTCGAACGCGCAGTCGACCGCCTACGCCGTGCAGGGCCTGGTGGCAGCGGGTTCCGCCGCACGCGCCGTGGCCCGGGGACTTCGCTACCTGCGAGGCCTCCAGGCGCGCGACGGCAGCGTCAGGTACTCGCGCGCGAGCGCGCAGACTCCCGTGTGGGTGACCTCGCAGGCACTGCTCGCGCTCACCCGCAAGCCCTTCCCTCTACGGAGGGTGCCGCGCCGCCGCACCATGGGCAAGAGTGCCGCTCAACCCGCGCGGACGGGGGGCGGGGGCTCCCGCCGGGACGCTCGGCGCAAGCGCGGCAGGGACACCGGCGAGCGCGCGTCCGCACGGGCGGAGCAGGGCGAGCAGTCACCGCTGGCTTCCGTCGCCGGCCTCAGGCGGGCGAGCGACGGGGCCGGCGCGGGGGCGAAGAGGGTCGCGGCGGAGCCGGCGAGCGAAGCGCCCCCGGCCTGGCTGATCGGTCTCGTCTGCGCCGCCTCGCTCGTGGCGGTGGCGCTGG
>DATACN010000370.1:0-3682 GCA_036258995.1 Thermoleophilaceae bacterium
CACGACCAGCAGCGAGGTCGTGAAGTTCGCCCACACCAGCAGCGGCATGCGCCAGAACGTCATGCCCGGCGCGCGCATGGTGATGATCGTGACCAGGAAGTTCAGGGCCGTCGCGATCGACGAGGCGCCGGCGAACTGCACCGCGATCGTGAAGAAGGTCTGGCCGAGCGGCGTCTCGGTGGATAGCGGCGCGTAGGCGGTCCAGCCGGTGGCGAAAGCCCCGCCCTCGGCGAAGTAGCTGAGGATCATCAGGATCCCCGCCACCGGCAGCATCCAGTAGGAGAGGGCGTTCAGGCGCGGGAACGCCATGTCCGGCGCCCCGATCATCAACGGGATCACGTAGTTCGCGATCCCGGCGAAGACAGGGATGATGAACAGGAAGATCATCAGCGAGGCGTGGACCGAGAAGAGCCCGTTGAAGGTGTTCGGGTCCACGAACTGGCTGCCCGGCGTCGCCAGCTCCGCCCGCATCAGCATGGCCATCAGCCCGCCGGCGATGAAGAAGAAGAAGGTCGTGACGATGTACTGGATCCCGATGACCTTGTGGTCGGTGTTGACCCGGAAGTAGTCCTGCCAGCGGCGGGCGCCGTGGCCGGAGTGGTCCTCGGGGCGGGTGGGCCGGCCGGCGGCCCAGTAGAACCAGTAGTCGAAGCAGCCGATGCCGACCAGGAACGCCATCGGCATCGAGATCATCGCCACGGTGACGATCGCGTCCCAATTGAAGATCGGGTCCCAGCCGTAGAGGGCCCGGACGCCCGCCACGATGCCCACGGCCACGGCGAAGCCGATCGGCTGCGAGATGGCGGCGCGGTACCAGCCCGGGGCTATGAGTCTGCCTGCGAGGGTCATCGGCTTGCTCGGCCCAGAAGGTACTAGGAGCCTTGGCCTCCTTCCTGCTGGGCCTGGCGCTGGCGCCGGGCCCAGGAGTCGAACGCGGGCCGCTCGACTACGCGCACCTGCTGGCGCATGGTGGCGTGGCCGAGGCCGCAAAGCTCGGCGCAGACCACCTGCCACTGCCCCACCTTGTTGGGGGTGAGTCGGATCCGGGTCGTCAGGCCCGGCACGGCATCGGACTTGAGCCGGAACTCCGGCACCCAGAACGAGTGGATCACGTCGTTCGAGCGGATCCTGAACTCGACCGGCTGGTCCTTCGGCAGCAGCAGGTCGGTCGACTCCACCCGCTGGCGCGGATACTCGAAGCTCCAGGTGAACTGGCGCCCCGTCACGTTCACGACCATCTCCTCGGGCTGCTTGGCCTCGATGTCGTCGAGCACGATCCAGCCGTAGATCGCGAGACCGGAGACGATCAGGAACGGGATCGTGACCCAGAAGATCTCGAGCGCGGTGTTGCCGTGGATGGGCGGCCCGTCGTCGGTCTGGCCCGGCCTGGCGCGGAACTTGATCACCGAGTAGATGGCGATCGACATGACCAGCACGAAGATCGGCACCGAGAAGATCAGGAGCAGGTCGTAGAGCCAGTCGACGTCGTCCGCCGCCGTGGAGGATTGCTCGGGGAACCAGTCCATCAGCAGCACGACGGCGGTCCCCGCCACGGCGGCAAGCACGCTGATGACGATCATCTGGGCGAGCGGATGCCTGCGCACGGGCGGGCGAGTCTAATACCCGCCACCCTCGGCCCGACTGCTGCGGTAGTCTCGCGCTTCGAGCCGATCGTCACTAGCCGAGAGGAGGTCCGGTGCAGGTACGCGACGGGATGAGCGACGCGGTCGTGACCGTGAACCCCGGCCATTCGCTGCGCGACGCAGCCAAGGCCATGGCCGGTCGCCGCGTCGGGGCCGCCGTAGTGGTCGACCCCGAGCAGCCGGGCCCCGGCATCGTGACCGAGCGCGACCTGCTGGAGGCGGTCGGGTCGGGCCAGAACCCCGACACCGAGAAGGTCGGAGACCACCTCTACGCGAACCTCACCTTCGCCGCACCCGACTGGTCGCTCGAGCGGGCGGCCGAGGCCATGGTTCGCGGAGGCTTCCGACACCTGGTCGTCGTCGACGGCGGCGAGCTCGTCGGCGTGCTCTCGATGCGGGACATCGTGCGCTGCTGGGTCACAGAGGGCGCGACCAGCGACATGCCCGGGCCGGCCGCCGAAGTCTCGAACTAATGCCGGAGGAGGATCCGACTACGCAGGAGCTGCGGGTCCGCCAGGCCCGGCGCGAGCAGGAGGAGCGGCGCCAGGCGGAGGACGATCCCACCGAGGAGGGCACAGACAAGCACGCCCGCCGGGCCGACAAGGCCGACTACCTGAAGAAGAAGCTGGAGGAGCGGGCCCGGTCCGAGCGCGGGGCCTAGTGGTCCAGCGGCAGCTCGCCGATCTCCTCCCGGGTCTCGCGAACCCAGCGGACCACCGCGACGAGCGTGATCAGGACCCCGGCCACGCTGATCAGCCAGTTGATCACCACGCCGGCCACGATCATCGTGACCCCCGCCGCGACTATCACCGGCAGGTAGGTGGGGCCGGGAAGGTGGACCGGCTCCCCGGGTGGGGGCGTCTGGCCTGCCATCAGTAGACGTAACCCGAGAAGAAGGACAGCGCGAAGACGATGATCGACACCGCGCCGGCGATAAGCCCGGTGCGGATGTTCTTGTTGGCGAGTCGCCGGTCCACGGCGCCAGCCTATATCAGCCGCGCCGCGGGTCCGGGCTCCACGGTCAGCGAGCCCGGGACCGGCTCCGCGCCCGGCGGGTACAGGGCGAGCACCGAGCCGCCGAAGCCGCCGCCCATCACCCGGGCGCCCGCCGCGCCGGCCTCGCGGCAGGCCTCGACGGCGCGCTCGACCTCGGGGGTCGAGACCTCGTAGTCCTCGCGCAGGCTCGCGTGAGAGGCGTCGAGCAGGCGGCCGAGCCACTCGAGGTCGCCCGTCTGGAGGGCGCTGACGGCCTCCTCGACCCGGCCGTTCTCGGAGACCACGTGGCGCACCCGGGCGTCGAGGGGCGCCGGCAAGCGGGCGACGTCCTCGGCCGCAGCGGAGCGCAGGGACGGCAGCCCGAGCTGATCGCAGGCGGCACGGCACTCCGCGCGGCGCTCGTTGTAGCCCGAGGCGGAGTGCTCGCGGCCGGCGCCGGAGTCGAGCACCGCGAGAGTCCAGTCGCCGAGCTCCACCGGCACCGGAGTGGCCGACAGGTCACGCAGGTCCAGCCTCAGCGCGTGATCCGCCTCGGCGAGGAGCACCGCGAGCTGGTCGAGCAAGCCGGTGTCGGCGCCGGCCCACCGCCGCTCGACCTGCGAGCAGAGCCGGGCCAGCTCGCGGCGGTCCGGCGGCTCCCGGCCGAGCAGCGTGAGCGCGAGCGCCACGCACATGGCCGCGGAGGAGCCGAGGCCCGCCCCGCGCGGCAGGTCGCCGGCGATCTCGAGCCGGGTGCCCCGCAGCGGGCTGCCCGCGGCCTGGAGCTCGGCCGCCACGCCGCGGACGAAGGCGCGCCAGCCGGGCTTGGGCATGATCCCGCGGGGCTCGAAGGAGTCCTCCTCGCCGATGTCGGCGGCCACCGCCTCGATTCGCCAGCCGAACAGCGGCTCGCCCGTGACCGTGACGCCGCGCCCGATGGCGAAGGGCAGGCAGAGGCCGTCGTTGTAGTCGGTGTGCTCGCCGATGACGTTGACGCGCCCGGGGCCGTGCGCGGCGACGCGCTCAGCCGGCACGCCGGCCGTTCCCGCCCAGCTCGAGCACGG
>DATACN010000371.1:0-2598 GCA_036258995.1 Thermoleophilaceae bacterium
GACAGGGAGGGCAACGTGATCGCCTGGGAGTCGGCAGGCGGTGCCGGCTTCAAGGGATCGCGCAAGTCCACTCCGTTCGCCGCCCAGGTGACCGCCGACGCGGCCGCCAAGAAGGGCATGGAGCAGGGCCTGCAGAAGGTCGAGGTGTACGTGAAGGGCCCAGGCTCGGGGCGCGAGACGGCGATCCGCTCGCTGCAGGCCGCCGGCCTCGAGGTCACGAGCATCAAGGACGTCACGCCGCAGGCCCACAACGGCTGCCGCCCGCGCAAGCGGAGGAGGGTCTAGGCATGGCCCGGGAAGCCGGACCCCAGTGCAAGCAGTGCCGCCGCGAGGGCCAGAAGCTGTTCCTCAAGGGAGAGCGCTGCCTGACCGACAAGTGCGCGATCGAGCGGCGCAACTACCCGCCCGGCGACCACGGCCGCGGCCGGGCGCGCCAGTCCGAGTACCGGCTCCAGCTGCGTGAGAAGCAGAAGGCCCGCCGCTACTACGGCGTGCTCGAGAAGCAGTTCCGCAACTACTACGCCAAGGCCAGCCGCCAGCCCGGCGTGACCGGCGAGAACCTGCTGCGGCTGCTCGAGACGCGCTTCGACAACGTGCTGGTGCGGCTCGGGTTCGCCGCCTCCCGGCGCCAGGCGCGCCAGACGATCCGGCACGGTCACTGGTACGTGAACGGCCGCCGGGTCGACATCCCCTCGTACCAGCTGCGCCCCGACGACGTGATCTCGATGAAGGCCGGCTCGCCGGCGGAGGCGGTCGTGCGCGACGCCACCGAGCTCACGTCGGCGGTGCCCGCCTGGCTGGTGGCCGACCACGACGGCCTTACCGCAAAGGTAGTCCGCCATCCCGAGCGGCAGGAGATCAGCGCCCCGGTGCAGGAGCAGCTGATCGTCGAGCTTTATTCCAAGTAGTCCCCGATAGGAAGCGAAATGATCGAGTTCCAGACTCCCCAGATCTCGGCCGAGAAGGTCGAGGACACTCGCGGCACGTTCACCATCGAGCCGCTCGATCGCGGCTTCGGCTACACGTTCGGCAACTCGCTCCGGCGAGTGCTGCTGTCGTCCCTGGCGGGCGCCGCGGTCACGAGCGTGCGCATCGAGGGGGTCGCCCACGAGTTCTCGACGATCCCGGGCGTCAAGGAAGACGTCACGGACATCGTCCTGAACCTCAAGGAGATCGTCTGCCGGATGCACTCTGACGCCGCGGAGATCGAGGCCCCGCTGGTGGTCTCGGGCCCCGGCGAGGTCACCGCGGGCGACATCGACCTGCCCTCCGGCGTCGAGATCCTCAACCCCGACGCCCACATCGCGACGCTCGAGAAGAAGACCAAGCTCGAGATCTACCTGACGATCGGCCACGGCCGCGGCTACTCCCCCGCCGAGGAGAACAAGACCCCCGACCAGCCGATCGGGGTGATTCCGATCGACTCGATCTTCTCCCCCGTCAAGCGCGTCGCCTACAGCGTCGACGCCGCCCGCGTGGGCCAGAAGACCGACTACGACAAGCTCATCCTCGACATCGAGACCGACGGGTCGCTGGATCCGCACGCCGCGCTCCGTGAAGCGGCCGAGATCCTGATCAAGTACCTGGCGATCTTCACCGACGCCGAGCGCGTCGACGCCCTGCGCGAGTCCGGAGCCGCCCTGGTGGGCGGCGACGGCGGCCTTGGCGGCGACGGCGCCGGGATCGGCGGCGCCGGCGGGATGGACGACATCCTGATCGAGGAGCTCGAGCTGGGCGTGCGCTCGTACAACTGCCTCAAGCGGGCGGGCGTGCAGACGGTGGGCGACCTGATCCAGAAGTCCGAGTCCGAGCTGAACGCCATCCCCAACTTCGGTCGCAAGTCGATCGAGGAGGTCAAGGAGACGCTCGACGCGCGCGGCCTCTCGCTGCGGGCGGGCTAGCGCTCGGCCGGACAGGGAGCCTCGCGGCCGTGCGCCATCGCAACCAGAAGGGCAAGCTCTCGCGCAGCGCCTCGCACCGCAAGGCGCTGTTCATGAACCTCTGCCGCGAGGTGATCGACCACGAGCGCATCCAGACCACCGAGGCCAAGGCCAAGGCGGTCAAGCCCGAGCTCGAGCGCCTGATCACCCTGGCAAAGCGCGGCGACATGCACGCCCGCCGCAAGGCGATGGCCCGCCTCGGCCAGGACAAGTTCGTGGTCTACAAGCTGTTCGAGGAGATCGCCCCTCGCTACGCCGACCGCGAGGGCGGCTACTGCCGCATCCTCAAGCTGGGCCCGCGCAAGTCGGACTCGACCGAGCTGGTCTTCCTGGAGCTGGTCTAGGGCTCTTCGCCCGGACCCGTGAGGGTCAGGGGCAGCGTGCCCCCAGGCTCGCGTCGTACACGTCGCGCTCGGTCACCCGTTCCCTGTGACCGTCTCCGTCGAGGTCCCACCGAAGCGTGTCGTCATCGCCCGGGCCGCCGACGAAGTCGGGGTTGATGGTGCCGTCCACCTCCACTATCTCGAGCGCCTGTGGCGGCAGGTCGCCACGCCGAACCGCGGCGCGGATCCCGCAAGCTCGCTCGGCTTGCGCGCGGTCGATCGCGGCTGCACCCCGGTCCTCTGGGCTGGGCTCGGAGTCCAGGCTCAGGAGCCAG
>DATACN010000372.1:0-7683 GCA_036258995.1 Thermoleophilaceae bacterium
GCATCTCGACCCGGCGCTCGTTGAGCGGCGGCAGGATGTTCTCGAGCCCCGCCGCGGCCCGCGACGCCTCCCGGAGGCGGCCGATCGCCTCCTGCTCGCGCTGCTCCTCGAGCTCCTCGAGCTGGCCGCCGGCGGCCCCGAGCACCTCGTCGGAACCGGCCGTCTCGACGTCGATCTCGATCCGCCCCGCGAGCCGCTCCTGCAGATAGGGGTGCAGCTTGTCCTCGAGCCCGGCCACGACCTCGCGCGGCCCTCCCACCAGCAACCGCTCGAACGGCTGGCGCTCGTAGTGGCGCAGCAGCCGCTCGGCCGACGACTTGAGGTGGTCGGCGACCTCCTTCTCGATGCTGCGCTGGTAGCGGGCCTGCGACATCCCGCCCTGGTCGTGGCGGCCGTGCACCTCGTCGTGGACCTTGTCGACCTCGCGCAGGCCGTCCGGGGAGCCGCGGAAGACGCGTGCATCCTGCTTGTTCACCAGCAGCACGCACCAGCGCTCACGGCGGGCCAGCCCGGCCAGCGGGCCGATCAGCGGCGAGTTGTCGATCGCCACTCGCGCCGGGACCGAGCGCGGCAGCTTGAAGGTCTCGAGCAGCTCCTCGGGCTCGCAGGCGAACAGCGCCATGCCGTGGGCCCCGTCGGCGTCGAGGTTGCGATTCAGCAGGTCGCGCACCTTCCCCAGGCTCGTCTCCAGCGCGGTACGGTCGGAGTGCGAGAGCTCGTCGAGGTCGCGCAGCCTTCGATCGGCCTCGTCGAGCAGCGAGCGCACCTCGGTGGCCCTGGCGGGCGGGGTCGCGAAGCGGCTCGGATCGAGGTCGAGGTAGAGGCTCAGTACAAGCGGCCGGTCGAGCCGCATCTCCGCGAGTCGCCGGAGCGCCTGGGGGTCGGGCGCGACTGCCTGCATGCTCGCGCCACCCTAGCGCGACCCATGAAATTCGCCTCGCGCGCCGGGAATTCGCCGACCCGCGTGCATAGGACTGCAGAAATCGGGCAGGAGTCCGACTACCCCGTGCAGAACGAAGCTGTAACCGCGCGGGACAGGCGGGTGTAGGACTAGCTCACCTCGCTTCTTACCGGATGTAAGTCGCGCTATACTTTCGATAGCTATCGAACCGTTTGACGAAGGAGTGACCACGACTCAGGACAAGAGCACGGCTCTGGAGCCGGAGGTGACAACGGATTCCCTCCAGCTCTTCTTCAACGAGGCCCGGCGCCATCCCCTGCTCACCGCCGAGGAGGAGATCGAGCTGGCTCAGCGCATCGAGCGCGGCGACCTCGCCGCCAAGGAGCGCATGATCAACTCGAACCTCCGGCTGGTGATCTCGGTCGCGCGCAAGTATCAGGGCCAGGGACTGCCCCTGGGCGACCTCATCCAGGAGGGCATGCTCGGCCTGATCCGCGCCGTCGAGAAGTTCGACTGGCGCAAGGGCTTCAAGTTCTCCACCTACGGCACGCTCTGGATCCGCCAGGCCATCGGCCGCGGTCTCGCGAACTCCGCCCGTACGGTGCGGCTGCCCGTGCACATCACGGCCCGGGCGCGCAAGATCGCCGATGCCGAGCGCAAGCTGGCGGTCGAGCTCGAGCGTACGCCGACCGAGGCCGAGATCGCCGATGCGGTCGGGCTGCCCCTCGACGAGGTGGCCGACATCCGCCGCGCCGACAAGGGCCCGGCGAGCCTCGACCAGGGCGTCGGCGAGGACGGCGAGACCTCGCTGGGCGACCTGATCCCCCACGACGGCCCGGCCGTCGAGGACGAGGTGGCGTCCGACTACGCCGACGAGGTCCTGCGCGAGGCCGTCGACGGCCTGCCACAGCCCGAGCGCGAGGTCGTGACGCTGCGCTTCGGCCTCAACCAGGACGAGCCGGTCGCGCTGCGCGAGACCGGCCGCCGCCTCGGCCTTTCGAGCGAGCGCGTGCGCCAGCTCGAGAGCCAGGCGCTGAGGCGCCTGGCCAAGGACGAGGCCCTGTCGGACCTGCGCGCGGCGGCCTAGCCGCCTGCGGTTTCCGCCGGCCGCGGGCCCGCCCCGTGGCGTAATGACGGCTGAGTAGGAATCCAGTCGAACGCCGCCGGGGCGGCCCGGCTCAGACTGCCGCGATCACGTGCCGGCGGTCGCGGGAGCCCGCGCCCGCTTCTCCTGCGCGGTCTCCCCGGCCGGCTCTGTCTCCTCCTCCGGCTCCGGCTTGGCGTAGAGGTACCAGTAGGCGCCCGCCACGAAGATCGCCGCGCCGACCAGGTTGCCCAGCCCGGCGAAGATCCAGTTGTGGATCGCGTCCCACCAGTTGAGCCCCTCCACGCCAGCGAAGATCGCAGCCGGGATGAAGAACATGTTGGCCACGACGTGGTCGAAGCCCATCGCCACGAAGGCCATGATCGGGAAGAAGATGCCTAGCACCTTGCCGGCCACGTCCTCGGCCGCGATCGCGAGCCAGACCGCCAGGCAGACGAGCCAGTTGCAGCCGACCGCCCGCAGGAAGATCTCCCATTCGGTCTCCTCGACTCCCTTCTGCAGCGCGATCTCCTCCAACCGCGCGAGCGGGAGCTCCTCGGTCACGACCCCGGTCTGGTCTGCCAGGAAGAAAGCCACGAAGAGCGAGCCGGCGAGGTTTGCGAGCAGTACCCAGCCGAAGTTGGCCATCAGCGAGCCGATCCCGACGCGCTCGCGCATCGCGGCCAGCGGTAGGAAGGCCATGTTGCCGGTCAAGAGCTCGGAGCCAGCGATGACCACCAGGATCAGGCCGAGGCTGAAGACGGCGCCGGTGAAGAACGTGGGCAGCGTGCCCCAGGTCTCCTCGTCAAGACCCGACGAGACCGTGATCGCCAGCAATCCGCCGAACGCGATGTACGCCCCCGCCAGGAACCCGGCCACAAGCACCTTGTCGAGCGACATGCGCGACTTGGTGACACCCATCTCGGTGCCGGCCTCGGTGATCTCCTGCGGATCCTTGTACGCCATCTATCGCCTCCCGTGTCGCTGCGGCTTTCTTACCCCGCGGCAGAGCGTTCGACGCCCCGCGCGGTCTCCGCGACCGCGCGGTCGTCGCGCGCCGAGGTGCGGCCTGCGGCCACCCAGGCGTAGCGGAAGGCGAGCCCCGCGCCGAGGTACAGCGCGCTGGCCACGTGGTGGCTGCGCGGCCCGAGGCGGCCGCGGAGCAGCCGCAGGGCTAGCCCCGCCCGCACCGCCCACTTGGCGCCCTTGAACAGCCTGCCCGCCGTCCCCTGCTCGAGCGCCTGGGCCAGCGGGCCCAGGCGGCGCTCGTTCACCTCCGACAGGACCAGCTCGGTGGCGATGGCGCCGGTCTCGACCCGGCCGAGGGCGATGCGCGTCGGGTGCCCTTCGGGCACGCCCGTGGCCACCAGGGCCAGCCGTGAGGCCGCAGCGCCGGTCGCGGTGCCGGTGGCCACGAAGATCGGCCCCAGGAACAGCCGGCTGCGCGCCCAGACCGGAACGGCGGTGGAGGCCAGCAGGACGCCCGTGTAGGAGCCCAGGTAGCCGCCGGCCAGGGCCGCGGCGAAGCCGAGCGCGCGGGCCTCACGTCCGCGGTCGAGCAGGTCGGCGCCGACCGCCCCGGCGATCAGGTTGCCGTACAGCGTCAGGCACCAGGCGCCCATGGACATCGGCGAGCGCGGCTTGAAGACGCGCAGCATGTTGAGAAACCGCTCGGGCCGGCCGAGATCGCTGATCAAGAGCAGCGGGCTGGGCGCCAGCGCGGCCAGCGACACCTTGCGCGCGGTGGCCGCCGAGCGGTGGTCGCCCGCCAGGTCGCAGGCCAGCGCGACGAACCCCGAGCCCGCGGCGATGCCGCCGGTCCAGAAGTACAAGGGCACCTCCCAGGTCCAGACCGCCGGTTTCATCATCGGCCCGAGGACCTGCTCCGGCACCGGCCCGCTCCGCGCCTGGCGCGAGGCGCGTGCGACCTTCTCCTCGTCGGGGCGCTCCGCCCCGTAGACGGTGTCCTCGCCGTAGAGGAAGGACCAGCCCGCGTCCTCGAAGCCGCGCCGGTGCGCCTCGACCTCGGCGGCCTGGCCCTGCTCGCGGCGTTGCCAGGCGGGCCCCCCGCCCTTGCCGACGGCCGCGCGCAGGCGCCTCTTCATCGCCGCAGCCCCGCCGACAGCCTCGCGCCCAGCTGCGCGCCGCGCGACGGCTTCTTGGGCAGCGCGAACGCCGCCGCTACACCCGCCGCCGCGATCAGGCCCGCCGCCATGGCGGACAGCGTCGCCGGCAGCACGTTCTGCCGCAGCGGCGAGTCGGCCTGGGCCGGCAGGCCGTAGGTCTCCGGCGGCTCGGTAAGCAGGAAGAAGGCGCCGAGCCCGCCGGCGAGCGCCTCTCCCGGCTCGTCCGCCGCCCCGTAGAGGTATGCGCGGTCCACGCCGCGCTCCTCGAGCGCCCGCACCCGCTTCTTGCCGCGCTCGACCATCTCGTCATGGGGCCCGAACTGAATCGAGTCGGTGGGGCACGACTTGGCGCAGGCGGGCTCGAGGCCGTCCTGCATCCGGTCGTAGCAGAGCGTGCACTTGGCGGCCCTGCCGTCCTCCTGGTCTCGGCCCACGACGCCGAACGGGCACGACGGGATGCAGTAGCCGCAGCCGTTGCAGACGTCGGGCTGCACCACGACGGTGTCGAACTCGGTGCGGATGATCGCCCCGGTCGGGCAGGCGTCGAGGCAGCCGGCGTGCGTGCAGTGCTTGCAGACGTCCGACATGAACAGCCAGCGGCCCGAGCCGTTCGCCTGCGCCCAATGGACGAGGTCAAGGTCCGGCGTCTCGAATTGCTCGACGAAGCGAACGTGGCGCCAGGTGGACGCGGACAGCTCCCCGGTCGCGTCGTACGAAGCGCCGACGCGTATCTCGCCCCCGTCGGAGGGGAGGTCGTTCCACTGCTTGCAGGCCACCTCACACGCCTTGCAGCCGATGCACACGGTCGTGTCCGTGAAGAAGCCCATCCGCTCGCTCATGTGGCTCGCCTCCCCGCCCGCAGGTCGCAGGTGAACGCCTTCGACTCCTGGATCGAGACGTTCGGGTCGGCCGCGATCGCGCCGAGGTCGTTGGCCGCGTCACCGGGGCTGGGGCCGGCGAAACCCCAGTGCCAGGGCAGCCCGACCTGGTGCACCGTGCGCCCGTCGACCTTCAGTGGGCGGATCCGGTCGGTCACGCGTGCCCGGGCTTCGATCTCCCCACGCTCGGTCGAGATCGTCACCCAGCCGCCGTCCTCCACTCCGCGCTCCTTCGCCAGCAGCGGGTCGATCTCGCAGAACATCTCCGGCTGGAGCTCCTCGAGCCAGGGCAGCATGCGGCTCATCCCGCCGGCGGTGTGGTGCTCGGTCAGCCGGAAGGTCGTGGCAATCAGCGGGAAGCGCGGGTCGCCGACGGGGTTGTAGGGGTTCTCGGCGCGCTCCCACTCGAGCCGGGCCGGGTTGCCGTGCACCTCCGGGTAGAGGGCGTTCGGCAGCGGCGACTCGAGCGGCTCGTAGTGGGTCGGCAGCGGCCCGTCCAGCAGCCCGCTCGGCGAGTAGAGCCAGGCGCGGCCGTCGGCCATCATCATGAACGGGTCGTCGCCGGAGATGGCGTCCATGCCGTCGGCGTCGTCGGGGGCGCGGTAGCCGGGGTCCTTGTCGGCCGGGAAGTCGGGAATGTCATAGCCGTCCCACTTGCCCTCCGAGGCGTTCCACCAGATGTAGCGCTTGCGATCGGACCAGGGCCGCCCGTCCGGGTCGGCCGAGGCTCGGTTGTAGAGCAGCCGGCGGTTCGCGGGCCAGGCCCAGCCCCACTCGGGCGAGACCCAGCCGCCCTCGGAATCGATATCGCCGGGGTCGCGCCGGCGGGCCTGGTTGATCCCGTCGGCGTAGACGCCCGAGTAGATCCAGCAGCCGCACTCGGTCGAGCCGTCGGCCTCGAGGTCGGTGAAGAGGCTGAGGAGCTCACCGGTCTCGCAGTTGCGGCCGTTGATCTCGCGCAGCACGTCGTCGGGCGAGGGCTCCTCGTGCTCTCCACCCTCGGCGTAGTCCCAGCTCAGATTGACGATCGGCCAGTCGCGCCTGCGCTCCGACCCCGCGTAGTGCGCCTTGACTCGCTTTGCCAGGTGGTGCATGAACCACAGCTCCGAGCGGGAGTCGCCGGGCGGCTCGAGCGCCTGGTCGCGCCACTGGAGCAGCCGCTGGGTGTTGGTGAAGGTGCCCGCCTTCTCCACGTGCGAGGCGGCCGGCATCAGGAACACCTCGGTCTGGATGTCCTCGGTGCGCAGCTCGCCCGACTTGACCTCGGGCGAGTCGCGCCAGAACGACGCCGTCTCGATCTCGGCCAGGTCGCGCGCCACGAGCCACTCGAGCCCCGCGAGGGCCCGGCGCTGGAGGCTCGAGCCCTGCGAGCCGACGGCCGGGTTCTGACCCATCACGAACAGCCCCTTGAGCTGCCCGTCGAGCGCCCGCAGCATGGTCGGGAAGTGCGAGTGGTTGCCGGTCAGCTTGGGCAGGTGGCCGAAGCCGAAGTCGTTCTCCGCGGTTGCAGCGTCGCCGAACCAGGCCTTCAGCAGCGAGACGATGTACTTGTCGAAGTAGCACCACCAGCCGCGGTCGGAGCCGCCGGACTCGACGTAGTCGGTGAGCGTCTGCTCCTCCTCGCGGGCGCGCGGCATGTGCAGGTAGCCGGGCAGCAGGTCGTACAGCGTCGGCACGTCGGTCGAGCCCTGGATAGAGGCGTGCCCGCGCAGGGCCATGATCCCGCCGCCGGGGCGCCCGATGTTTCCGAGCAGGAGCTGGAGGATCGCGGCGGCGCGGATCATCTGCACGCCAACCGTGTGCTGCGTCCAGCCGACCGCGTAGCACATGGCCGTGGTGCGCTCGCGACCGCTGTTCGCCACCAGCGCCTGGGCAACCCGCAGGAAGTCCTCGCGTGAGACGCCGCAGATCCGCTCGACCATCTCGGGCGTGTAGCGCGAGAAGTGCCTCCGCACGATCTGGAACACGCAGCGCTCGTGCTGAAGCGTCTCGTCGCGCTGCGCCGGCCCGGTGAGCATGCCCGCGCCGGTTTGCTCCTCGAAGGCCTGGGTGGCGTGCTCGCGCACGCCCGCCGCGGCGGCGACCTCGCCGCCCTCGTACATCCACGATGTTCTGTCGTAGCTGTTGGTCTCGGGATCGAAGCCCGAGAACAGGCCGGCGAGGTCCTCGGTGTCGCGAAAACGCCGGTCGATGATCGTCGACGCGTTCGTGTAGGCCTTGACGTACTCCTCGAAGTAGGAGCCCGTCTCTATGACGTGGCGGATCAGGCCGCCGAGGAAGGCGATGTCCGACCCGGCCCGGATCGGCACGAACATGTCGGCCATCGCGCTGGTGCGCGAGTAGCGCGGGTCTACGTGGATGATCGTGGCGCCGCGCTCCTTGGCCTTCATCACCCAGCGGAAGCCGACCGGGTGCGCCTCCGCCATGGAGGAGCCCTCGATCAGGACGCAATCAGCGAACTGGAGGTCCTGCTGGAAGCCGGTGGCGCCGCCGCGCCCGAACGAGGTCCCCAGACCGGGCACCGTGGAGGAGTGTCATATGCGGGCCTGGTTCTCGATCTGCACCGCGCCCATCGCGGTGAAGAGCTTCTTGATGAGGTAGTTCTCCTCGTTGTCGAGCGTCGCGCCGCCGAGGTGCGCGAACCCGAGCGTGCGGTCGACCCGCCAGCCGCGATGGTCCGTGTCCTGCCAGCCC
>DATACN010000373.1:0-7881 GCA_036258995.1 Thermoleophilaceae bacterium
CCGCCGCCGCCACCGCCCGACACCGCGGGCGCCGGCGCCGCGGGGGCGCTGGAGGGCGACTGCTGGGGCGCGGGCTGCGCGGGAGCCGGTGGCTGAACCGGGACCGCGGGCAGCTGCACCGGCGCCTGCGGCGCCGCTTGCGGGACGGCATTGCCAACGTCGCCCACGACTTTGCCGACCGTCTGCCCGACGTCGATCTGCCCCGTCGCGACACCCGGAACCGCGAGCAGGCTCGCCACCCCCACCATCAAGGACCGTACGGCACCAGTCTTCATGAGTCCCCCCGTTGCTATGCGTAGTCGGCGCGGGTGATTTACCCCCGGCCATAACGGGTGAAACCCAGGGACTACGAATCGGCTACTCGACCGTAACCGTGCCCTTCATGTTCGAGTGCACGGTGCAGACGTATTCGACCTTGCCGGGCGCCTCGAAGGCGTGCGCGAAGGTGTCCCCCTCGGCCATTCCGCCGGACTCTCCGGACTTGAAGTTCGGGCCCGGGCCACTCGTCTTCGTGACGTCATGGGGGACCGTCTCGTTGTTGGTCCACCTGACGGTGCCGCCGCTGGAAACCGTCACCGAGGCGGGCTGGAACTGGATCTGCTCCATGCTGACCTCGACGACCTTGGCGCCTCCGCCACCGCCGGCCTTCTCCTCGGTCCGGGTCTGGGCGCCGCCGCCTCCACCGCCTCCGCTCTCCTCATCGTCGTCACCGCAAGCCACGGCGACGAAGGCGAGGGCGAAGCAGGAGCAGATCAGGGCGAGCGGCTTGGCCATTGAGTCCTCCTTGGGGAGCGGGTCGGCGAACACTAGCTGGACGCGAGTAGCTCCAGAAGCGCCTTCTGCGCGTGCAGCCGGTTCTCGGCCTGGTCCCACACGGCCGAGCGCTCCCCGTAGAGAGCCCCCTCGCTGATCTCCTCGCCGGCGTGGGCCGGCAGGCAGTGCAGTGCCACGGCGCCGTTCCCGGCCTGGGCCAGCAGCTCCTCGTCGAGCCGGTATGGGGCGAGCAGCTCGCGCCGGTGCGCCGCCTCCTGCTCGTCGCCCATGCTCACCCACACGTCGGTGTAGACGGCGCTCGCTCCGCGCACCGCCTCCGCGGGAGAGGCGTTGGGCGCGCCGGCCAGGGCGAGCTCCGCGGGCGACGCTAGTGCGACCTCGACTCCCGCCGCCTCGCCGAGCACCAGCAGCGAGCGCGCCACGTTGTTGCCGTCGCCGACGTAGGCGAGCTTGACGCCGTCGAGCCGGCCGAATCGCTCACGCAGCGTCATCAGGTCCGCCAGCACCTGGCAGGGGTGATGGCCGCGGGTGAGCATGTTGAAGACCGGCACCGAGGCGTTCTGGGCAAGCTCCTCGACGACCTCGTGCGGCCCCGTGCGCACCCCGATGGCGGCCACGTAGCGCGACAGCACGAGCGCGGTGTCGCGCACCGACTCCCCGCGCGTCAGCTGAAGCTCGTCGCCGCGCAGCACCACGGGGTGGCCGCCCAGCTCGTGCACGCCGACCTCGAACGAGACCCGAGTTCGCGTGGAGGGGCGCTCGAACAGCAGCGCCACGCTCCTGCCCTGGAGCGCCTGCGAGGCCCGCCGGTCGGCCTTCAGCTCGAGGGCGCGCTCGATCAGCGAGCGCAGCTCCTCGCCCGTAAGCTCCTCGCCGGTCAGGAAGTGCCGGGTCAAGAGGGCATCGTACTCACGGTTCTGAGCTGGAACCTCTTCCACGGGCGGGACTTCCCACCCGACCCTGCGCTGCGCACCTGGCGCTCGAAGCTGCTGCGCACAAGCGAGCGCAACGAGACCCACATCCAGGTCAACCGGCCGCTGTTCGAGGAGTTCGCCGGCTGGATCGAGCAGCGGTCCTGGCGCGTGGCCTTCCTGCAGGAGGCGCCGCCGCGCTGGTTCGAGGCGCTGGCGCGCCGCGCGCGGGCCCATGGGACGCTCGCCTTCACGTCGCGCAATCTCGGCGCCCCGGTCAGGCGCGCCATCGCCGAGCTCAACCCCGATCTGATCGCCTCGAACGAAGGCGGCTCGAACCAGTTGCTCCTGCGACCGCCGGGGCGCATCACCGACGTCCGCCGCGAGACCCTGGCCCTGCTGCCCGAGCGCCGGGTGATGCAGTTCGCGCGCCTCGATCTCGCCGAGGGCCGGCGGGTGTGCGCGGCCAACCTGCACGCGAGCGCCGGGCTGCCCCGGGCGGCGTGGGCGGAGGTGGAGCGCGCGGCCGACCTTGCGGTGGCGTGGGCGGGCGCCGACCCGCTCGTGTTCGGCGGCGACCTGAACCTGCGGCCCAAGTCGGCGCCGCAGGTGTTCGAGCGCCTGCGCGACCGCTTCGGCCTGGAGTCGCCGACGGGCCCGAATGCGATCGACCATCTTCTCGCGCGCGGGCTCGACGTGGTCGAGCCGCCGACCCGGCTGGCGCCGGAGGACCGCGAGGTGGCGGGTCCCGGCGGCCTTCGCATCCGCCTGTCCGACCACGCGCCCGTCCTCGCGACGTTCGGCATGAAATAGTCCCCGTTGGGGGAAGGACCCCGACAGGAAACTTTGGCGGTCAGGAGGAGAGATGGCTCAAGGCGGTGGGAGCAGCAGGAAGGGAAGCGGCGGTCGCTCGCGCAGCTCGAGCAGGTCCGGCGGCAAGTCGTCGAGCGGACGCTCCTCGGGCGGCGGACGCTCCTCGGGCGGCGGCTCAACGCGATCGCGATCGCGCTCGTCGGCGAGCGCCTCGAGCCGCTCGCGCTCGACGTCGAAGCGCTCGAGCTCGTCGCGTTCGACCACGAAGCGCTCGACCTCGAAGAGCTCCGGCGGCGGCCGCAGCGCGAGCGCGCGCAAGGCGGCGGCCCGCAAGGGCGGCAAGGCCCGCGCCCGCCAGCAGAAGTCGCAGAAGGCTGCACGCTCGACCGCCCGGACGGCGGGACGCGGCGCGCGCCGCGCCGGCGTCGAGGCGAAGACGGTCGCCGAGCTGCGCGAGGCCCTGCGCAAGAACCTGATCCGGCCCTTCGACTTCGTCCTGATCAGCCGCGACCGCATCGAGGAGGTCATGGCCGAGGCCGTGGAGCGCGGCAGGGTCACCGCCGACGACGCGCAGCAGCTCGCCAACGGGCTCGTCCAGCGCGGGCGCAAGCAGACGAACGACGTGCTCAAGGACCTCGAGCAGCTCATGGGCCGAGGGCGCGACCGGATCGAAGGCCGCACGGCCGGGGCCCGGCGGGCCGGCACCGACGCCGCCCGCGGCGCGCGCAGGCAGGTCGAGGGCGCGGCCCGGGGCGCTCGTTCTCGCGCCGTCAAGGCGGCCGACCCGGTGCTGGCGCGAGCCGACCGGGTGCGCCGCGCCGCCGGCGTGGGGCCGAACTTCCCCGTCACGGGCTACGACGACCTCTCGGCAAACCAGATCCAGGGGCGCCTCACCGGGCTCACTCCGGCCGAGCTGCGCAAGGTCCGCGACTACGAGCGCAGGCACGCCAACCGCAAGAGCGTGCTCAGCTCGATCGAGGGCAAGCTGAGCTAGGCCGGCACTTCCTCCTGTAGCGCGGCGAAGTCGAGCGGGGCGCCGGTCAGTTCGCCGAGCAGCTCGTCGGCGCCCTCCCGCTGCCCGCGCCGCCAGATGTCGCGCAGCAGCTCGCCCGCCTCGGGCTCCTCGAACCAGGCCGGCCCGAAGCGCTCGGACAGCAGCCGGCGCAGGTGGGTCTCGAACGCCCAGGCGCGCAGGTAGCGGGCGACGTAGAAGAAGGGGTCCACGTCGCTGAGCCACGTGGCGGCGGGCCAATCGACACCGACCGCCTCCGACTGCTTGCGCGCATACACGTCCTTCAGGTCCTCCAGCGACGCGGGCCCGTCGTGCAGCTCGAGCTCGTAGGCGAGCTTGCCGCAGTAGCGGCGCAGGAACAGCAGCTTCACCGCCCTGTCGTGCTCCACGACGCCGGAGGGGTCGTCGAGCCCCAGGCGGCGCCGGAGCCACTCGGTGTCCGACACCAGATGGTCGAAGAGGAAGGCGAATCCCTCGGTCACCGAGTTGTCGCCGAAGACGCGCTGCTCGATCGGCAGCTCCGCATCGACGTGCGCGTAGTGCTCGGTGTGCCCTGCCTCGTGGAACAGGGCCGCGAAGTCCTCGTGGCCCCCGATCGGCGAGATCACGAGGTAGACCTCCTGCGGCACGCGCACCGGCGCGCAGAACGCGCGCGGCGACTTCTTAGGCCGGGGCTCAACGTCGAGCGTCACGCCGGGCTGGGCGTTCAGGTCGATGCCCAGTCCGGCGAGCGTCTCGGTCAGGCTGGGCACGAGCCGCTCCGCGGGGAAGTGCGCATCCAGCGACGGTGCCCGGAAGAAGGCGACCAGGTCGGCGCGGCGGAGGCGGTCGAAGCCGAAGCCGAGCTGGTCGCGCACGTGCGGCTCGACGGTCGGCCGGTAGGACGGCTCGGTGGCCTCGAGGAAAGCGGCGGTCTGCCCGGCCAGCGCACCCAGGTCGATGCCCGACAGGTCCTCGCACAGCGCACGCATCGACTCCCACCCGAGGTCGCCGGCCAGCTGGTGCGACCGCGCGACCAGGTCACGCAGCAGGGGATTGAGGTGCTCCTCGGTCGCCTCGTTGCGGGCGTCCTCGATCGCGGCCCGCCGGTCGGGATCCTGCTCGTTGGCCTGCTCCACGGTGGCCGACCGGAACGGCATCCGCCGGCCGTCGACCTCCAGCTCCAGCTCGGCCTCGCGGCGGGCCAGCTCGGCCTGCTCGGCCTTCGTCTCACGGCCGATCAAGCCATGGACTGCGAACTCCAGCAGCAGGCGGGTGCCGTTCTCGCGTAGCCCGTCCACCGCCTGGCGCGAGAACAGCCCGGCGTGGCGCTCGTAGATCGGCTCGATGTCGTAGGTGTCCTGCCGGCCCGAGAAGTGCAGGTAGTACTCGCGGTCGAGCGCGCTGACGAACTCCTCGGCCTCGGCCCGGTAGGCGTGCAGATCCATGGGGCTGCCAGCATAGATCGAGTCGTGGCGCATCCCGAGACAGCCAGGCGGCCCCGGCCCAGACAGGGCGACGAGCTCGAGCTGACGATCGAGAGCCTCGCCCATGGCGGCGCGGGAGTGGCGCGCGCGGAGGGGTTCGTGGTGTTCGTTCGCGGCGCCGTCCCCGGGGACCGCGTGCGCGCCAGGGTCTCGAAGTCGAAGCGTTCGTTCGCCGAGGCCGACGTCGCGGCGCTGCTCGAGCCCTCGCCCGACCGCGTTGAGCCGGCCGTCCCGCACCCCGGCGCGCCCTGGCAGGTGCTGCCCTACGAGCGCCAGCTGCGCGAGAAGCAGGCCCAGGTGCGCGACGCACTCGAGCGCCTGGGCGGCCTCGACGACCCCCCGGTCGAGGCGATCGTGCCGGCGGAGCAGCAGCTTCGCTACCGCAACAAGGTCGAGTACTCGTTCGGCGAGAGCGACGACGGCGAGCTGGTGCTCGGATTCCACCGCCCCGGCCGCTGGGACCTGATCGATCCCGTCAGCGACGACGTGCTCGCCTCGGAGCGGGTGCAGCAGGTCCGGGCCGCCGCGGAGGCCTGGGCGCAGCGGGAGGGCCTGTCGGCCTACGACCGCTCCGACCACACGGGCCTGCTGCGCAACTTCGTAGTGCGCGAGGGCCGCCGAACCGGTCAGCTCCAGGCGCGTTTGGTCACGAGCCCCGGCGAGCTCCGGGTCGCCGAGCTCGCGGCCGAGCTTCCGGCGGACTCGCTGCTGTGGACCCAGGCGGCGAGCGTGGCCGAGACCACACGCGGGGGCAAGACCGAGGTGGTCACGGGGCGCGAGCACCTCGAGGAGGAGCTGCTCGGACTGCGCTTCCGCATCTCACCCGGCGCGTTCTTCCAGACCAACACCGAGATGGCCGAGCGGCTCTACGGCGCGGCTTCCGAGCTGGCCGGCCTGAGCGGCCGCGAGCTCGTGCTCGACCTCTACTGCGGCATCGGCACGATCGCCCTGGCCCTGGCGCTCGACGCGCGCGAGGTCTACGGGGTGGAGGTCGTCGAGCGAGCGGTGGCCGACGCCATCGGCAACGCGCGCCTCAACGGCATCGACAACGCCCACTTCTTCGCCGGCGACGTGCGCACCGCGATGCGCCCGCTGCTC
Organism: Thermoleophilaceae bacterium; assembly: GCA_036258995.1. GTDB lineage: Bacteria > Actinomycetota > Thermoleophilia > Solirubrobacterales > Thermoleophilaceae > DATACN01. Next base: position 6,075 of record DATACN010000373.1, read on the forward strand.
GAGCGCTCGGGCGATGCCGACGTGGTCGTCGTTGACCCGCCGCGCGCAGGGCTGTCGCAGAAGATCGTGCGCCGCGTGCTCGAGGCCGAGGCGAAGCGGATCGTCTACGTCTCGTGCAACCCGACCACACTGGCGCCCAACGCGCGCCAGATGGCCGACGCCGGCTACGAGCTGAGGACCGTCCGCCCCGTGGACATGTTCCCGCAGACCCCGCACATCGAATGCGTGGCGCTGCTGGAGCGCTCCGCGGGTTAGGCCGGCTAGGCCGGCTCGTCCTCTTCCTCGAGCGGCACGCGCTCGGTGGCGTGCACGGTGCAGAGGAAGGGTCCGTCGGAGTCGAGCGAGGCCTGGATCTCCTGGCTCGTGAGCTTGGTCCCGCACTCGGCGCAGGTGCGCTCGATCACCGGGTCGAGGCTGTGCTCCTCGAGATCCATCAGCCGGCGCTGTGGGCCACGACGTGGGTCACGGGGAGCCCGGTGGCGTGGCCTACCTTGTGCGGCAGGTCGACCTTCAGCCACTTGGAGATGTGCAGGGGCAGGGTGGAGACGATGACCTCGTCGTACTCCTCGAAGTTGCAGACGTCCTGGATCGCGGCGAGCGGGTCGGGGTCGCCGACCTTGGCGTCGTCCACGTCGAGGCCCTCCTCGCGCAACTCCTCCAGGAAGGCCTTGCGGTGCTGCTCCGCCTCGTCGCCCCCGGCGTGCATGTCGGCGGCCCAGGCCACGCCGTGGGGGGTGGAGGGGACCAGCAGCGTGAACGTGCATTCCCCCTCGTCCGCGCGCTTCTTGAGCGCCTCGAGCAGCTCCGGCGACTCGGCGGTTCGGTTGGCGACGACCAGGACCTTGGCGCTCACGTGGCGAGCGTACCGCTAATAGGGCGGGAAGTCCTCGTACCAGTCGCCGAGGCTGCGGAAGGCTCGCCAGAAGCCGCGCTTGGCCGACTCGTCGTCAAGGGAGCGGTCGATGTCCGGCACGTAGAGCGCGTCGCAGGAGGGGGTCAGCTTCTGCACCTCGCCGGGCTCGGCTCTCACCTCTGCCCCGAGCGGCAGGCCCAGGCCGTTCAGCTCCTCGAGCGCCTCCTCGCCCATCACGACCACGATCCGGGGCTGCACGATCGCCAGCTCGTCGAGCACCCGGGCGCGGCACTCGGGCGCCGACAGGTCGGTGTCGGCCACCGGGCACTTGACGAAAACCGTGCCGTAGACGGTGAGCGGGTCGATGCCGAGCCGCTTGAAGCTCTTCATCAGCGCCCCGCCGGCCCGGCCGTAGTAGGCGACGCCCTCCTCGATCTCCGCGGGCATCGGCGCGAACTTGAGCATGAAGATGTCGGCCTGGGGGTGGCCCGACCCGAGCACCGGCATGAGGTTTCCGCGCGGGCAGAGGTCGCAGGCCTGGACCTCGCGGGTCAGCTGGTTCAGCTCGCGGATCGCGCGCTCGAGGTACTTCTCCTTGATCTCATCGTCTGTGGCCGGCATCGGGGTCGTCTCGGTCTTTGACGGCCCGCTGGGCCCTCCTCTTGCCTGCATCACCTTTTGCTCGATTTGGGCTTCGTGCCGGCGCCCGTCTTGGTCTGGATGAACTTCAGGGCCTGGACGTAGAGCAGGCTCTGGCGCTTGCGCACGATGTCGGCATCGCGCAAGGACTCGATGAACTCCTCCGGCCCGTCGAAGTCGCGCATCCTGATCTTGACCGAGCCGAGCCCCTGGGCCACGTGGCTGTCCGACCCGGCGGCGGCCGCGATCCGGTACTTGCCGGCGAAGCGGGCGGCCTCCTCGTTGAAGGCCGAGATCGCCACCCTGGGGTTGAAG
>DATACN010000374.1:0-7194 GCA_036258995.1 Thermoleophilaceae bacterium
GGCGCGCGGCCGTCGGCCCGCCACTGGCTGACCTCCTCCGGCTTGGCGGCGACGAGCACGACCTGGAGGTCCAGGTCGGGATGGTTCGCCGCCAGCGTCGCCATCACGTCGCGCAGCAGGGTGCTGGCACCGGCCCCGGGCGGGCCGCTGACCGCCAGCCGCGAGCCCTTTCCGAACGGGAGGCCCTCGAGCGCCTCCGGGCCTTTCAAGGGCTCGCTCGGATAGACCGCCGTCAACTCGGAGAAGCTGGGTCGCTGGTCCGGCGGTTCCGCCGCCGCTCCGTTGACCGTCTCGACCCGCACCAGCGACGGATGGCGCTCGTTGCGGCGCGGCGCCCGCACGGGTCCGCTGACCTCGTCGCCCGCCCGCAGCTCGCAGCGGCGAATCTGGGCCGGCGAGATGTAGACGTCATCGCGCGACTGCTCGCCCGGGTCCAGCCGGATGAAGCCGCTGCCGTTCGGGAGGATGTCGAGCACGCCGGTGACGGTGTCCTCCTCGGTGACCGGCTGCTCGACCACCTCGGGCTCCTCCTCGACGGGCTCGGGCTCAGTTTCTTCTTCGACCGGCTCTGCCTCGACCGCCTCCTCGTACGGCTCCTCCGGCCCGTCGTCGGGGCCCTGCTCGGCGACCGGTTCGAGCGATTCGTCCTCCTCCCCGCCCTGGGCGTCGAGGATCGCGGCTACCAGATCGTCCTTTCGCAGCGCGCGGAAGCCCTCGAGCCCTAGCTCCGAGGCGATCGCGTGGAGGTCCGCGAGGGGGCTGCCCTCGAGGTCCTTGCGGCTGAGGACCGACACGGGCGCGGAACCCTATCTGGCTACCTGGCGCCTGCGGGGGACGACCCGACGAGGTCGCGCAGCCAGTCCCCGAACTCGGGGCGGCTCTGCCAGTCGGCCGCGAACCGATCGATCCCCTTCTCGGTGAGCGGATGGGCGAGCATCTGCCGCAGCACCTTGCCGGGCACCGTGGCCACCTCGCACCCCAACGTGGCCGCAGTCACGGCGTGCATCGGGTGCCGGAGCGACGCGGCGAGAACCTGGGCCTCGCAGCCGCGAAGCGTCTCGACGATCTCGCGCAGCACGGCGGTCGAGTCCACGGAGATGTCGTCGAGCCGGCCCATGAAGCAGGACACGTAGGTGGCGCCCGCCTCGGCCGCCAACAGCGCCTGTCCGGCGGAGAAGACCAGGGTCATGTTCACCCTGATGCCGTCCGAGGTCAGCTCGCGGGTCGCCGCCAGGCCGGCCTGCGAGAACGGCACCTTGACCACTACGTGCGGGTGCAGCCGCGCCAGCGCGCGGCCCTCGGCGACCATTCCGGCCGGCTCGTCCGACACCACCTCGGCCGAGGTCGGCCCGTCCACGAGCTCGCAGATCCGGCGGATGATGTCGCCGGGGTCGCCGTCTTCCTTGGCCAGCAGCGTGGGGTTGGTGGTCGCGCCCGACAGCACACCCCAGCCGGCGATCTCCTCGACCTCGGACACCGAGCCGGTGTCGATGAACAGCTTCACTCGTCCTCCTCTCCGATCCGCCCGACCGTGTCGAGCACGACTTGCATCAAACGGCCGAGCGTCTCGTCGACGTTCTCGTTCTCGATCACCTCGATGCCTTCGGCCGCGGCCCGGTCCGCGAGGTGGTCCTGGAGCTCGCGGATGCTCTCGAAGCTGCGCAGGTAGCGCTCAGGCGGCCGCTCCCCGCGGCGGTGGCCGAAGTGCCCGCGGTGGAGCTCCTCGTCGGACACCACGAGGAGCGCCTCCGCGACCACGCAGCGCTCGCGCAGAGCGCCGTCGAGCGCACCCGGCACCACGTGGACCCCCTCCACGACGACCGGCTTCGACTCCTCGGCCGCCCGCTGCACGATGGCCGCGATGCCTGTGCCCACGTGATCGGCCTGCTCCCGGTACCCCCCGAGCCCACCGGCCTCGAATGCCGAGTAGTGCACGGTGGGCATGGCCTCATGGGTGAAGAATGCCCGCAGCACCTGACGGATGACATCGGTCGCGATGACGCGGGTGATGCCGAGCCGGGCGGCGAGCATGGTGGCGAGCGTGGACTTGCCCACGCCGGTGGTCCCGCCGATCAGCACGACGAGCGGCCGCTCCAGGCGGTCGAGCCGGCGCCAGTAGCGGAACCGGCGGACGGCGCTCTCACCCTCTTCCTCGCGCAGCACCTCCTCCGCCACGCCGCCGAGTGAGGCGGTGTCGATCTCGGCCCGGCCGCCGTCGGCCAGCCGCCGCTCGACGACCCGGGCCAGCTCGAACGAACGCTCCAGCGAGAGCCCGGTGGCCGACAGCGACTGCGCCATCAATCCCTTCGAGTAGGGCAGGCCGTGGCCCTTGTGGACCACGATCGTCTCATGCATCGCTCCACACTCCCAGCAGTGCCCGGTCGAGGTCGCCGTCCAGGCCCACGGGCCGGTTGCGCAGGAACACCACCCGCGCCCCATCGCGGACGGCCCGGGCCGCGACCGTGTCGATCGCAGCCGCCTTGAGCTCGGTCAGGTACAGGTCGCATCGCTCCTCGGCGGCGCGATCGAGGTCCAGCGAAAGCAGGCTGCGGCGGCCGAGGTTGGGCGAGGCCACGACCGGCTCGATTCCCTGGGGTCGTGCGTGCCCGGTGCTGAACAGCGCCACCCGTGCGTCCGCCGGGACGTCCTCGACTGGCTCGGGTCGCAGGCTGAAGCGCATGACCGCGCCCGGGCACACCTCGGCGACGGCGTCGAGGTCGCCGGCGTCGCCGACCAGCGCCAGGTCGGCGCGCAGCAGCCGGTATGCGCCGAGGGCGTCGAGCGCGCCCGCCCCGGCCAGGCTGATGGTCCTGTCGACCTCCACCGGCGGCAGGCACGAGCCCGATCCCTCGAAGATCAGCGCGTCGGGCGACAGCGAGGCCGCCAGCACCGCCCCCTCCGGCACGTTCGACTCCGCCGGCTCACCGGCGAGGCCCCCGCCCACCCGCCGGCAGCCCACCGTGCGCACGCCGGCGAGCACGGCGTCCTCCAGGTAGTCGGAGGCGGCGTGCCGCCCCTCGGCCGCGAGCGCCATCAGCTCTTCCAGCGACAGGGGCGCCTCGACCAGCTCCGGCTCGGCCGGCCCCCCGCGACCCATGCACACGATCACCGGCTCGGCCCCCTGGCCCTTCAGCAGCCCCGCGAGGTGCCCCGCGACCGCAGTCTTGCCCGTGCGCTTGCCGGTACCGATCACCGCGAGCTTGACCCCGGCGAAGTCGACCGGGCTGTAAGCCGGGGGCTCGAGCCGCGCGCCGGGCGCCTCGTAGGCGAGCCCCAGGTGCAGCGCCAGGGCCGCCAGCCGCAGCCGTGCGGGGGGCGGCATCACCGGCTCGTCGGCCAGGTCGAGGACCGCCGCCGCGCTCGAGGCGAGGCTGCGAAGCGCCAGCTCGGGGTCGTCGTGGACCTGCCTGCCGTAGTGGCCGTCGAGCGGCCCGCCCGCGAGCTTCTCCTCCCCGCCGCAGAACGCCACTCCCGCCAGGCCGCGCTCGCGCTCGATGCGGTCGAGCGCCTCGCGAACGGCGGGCGGATGATGCTCGCCGTCGATCAACGCGATGACCGGGCTGGTGCCCACCCGCCGATTCTCTCGAACTGATGTATGGACTCGCCTAGACCGGGTAGCTGCCTTCAATGAGCTCGCAGCTCGGTCTTCTGCTCGCTCTGGGGTCGGCGTTCGTATCGAACCTCGGCTTCCTGTGGCGCCACCGCGGAGCGGTGTCGGCGCCGGACGTCACGATCGCGAAGCCGGTTCGAAGCGTGGTCGGCCTCTTCTCGGCCAAGTGGTGGACGATCGGCTTCGGCGCGGCGATCATCGCCTGGCTTCTGCACGTCGGCGCGCTGGCGTTCGCCTCCCTGTCGCTCGTTCAGGCGGTGCTCGCCGGCGGCTTCGTGTTCCTGGCGATCCTCGCGGAGCGCTTCTTCGGCTTCAAGCTGGGCAGGCGCCAGTGGGTGGGCCTGGTGATGACGGCGGCCGGCCTGGCCTTCATCGCGCTGACGGCCGGCGAGACCGGCAAGAGCGTCGACTACAAGCTCTGGGCGATGATCGCCTTCGAGGCCGGACTGATCGTCGTGGGGGTCCTGCTCGTGCTGATGCCGGGCTCGCCGGGCTCGGAGGCAGGCCGGCGCGGCGTCATGCTGGGCGCCGCTGCGGGGCTCCTCTTCACGGTCACCCACGTGGCCATCAAGGCGATGACCGGCCAGGCCGAGGACGGCGTGACGGAGATGCTGTCCCCGGCGCTGCTACTCGTCATCGGCGGAGGCGTGGCCGCGTTCTTCGCCTCGGCCCGCTCCCTTCAGCTCGGCGAGGCCGTGCCCGTGATCGCGGTCACGAACGTGGCCGGGAACCTCTCGGCGATCGCGGCCGGCGTAGTCGTCTTCGGCGACCCGATCGGGGACGACCCGCTCCTGGTGGCCGCCCGTATCGCCGCCTTCGCCCTCGTGATCGTCGCGGGTGCGGTCATCCCCGGCCCGATGCAGGCCGCCCGGGAGTCGAAGAAGGCCGGCGAGCGCGAGGCCAACGGGGAGCAGGAGGCCGGGGAGCGCGAAGCGGCGAAGGGCGCCTCGACCGAGCCCGCCCCGGCTAGCGGCGGCCAGCCCGCCGCGGCCTGAGCACCTGGAAGAGCACCGTTTCGGTGCGCGACACGTTGCCGGCGGCGTCGCGGATGACGAGCCGCGCGCGGTAGCGGCCGGGCCTCAGGCGGCGGCCGGCTACGCGGCCGCTGAAGACGATCGTGTTCCGCCCCGGGGTCACGACCTGGGTGATGCGCCCGATCCGCCTGAATGCCCGGCAGCGCCGCCGCCGGATGAGCCCCGCCAGCCGGCGGCTGCGAGCCCGCCCGCGCAGGCGGCGCACGGCGGGCTGCCTGGCGAGCGAGCGCCGCAGGTTGCGCAGCCGGCGGCGGGTCTGCTGCAGGCAGCGCGTCCGGCCTCGCTGCCTGAGCCTCAGGCCGGGTACGCGTCGCTCGATCGTGAGTGTGGCGGTACCGGCCTCGCTGCTGTTGAAGGTGAAGACGGTCCCCTGGCCGGGCAGAAGGGTCCGGTCACCGATGCCGAAGCCGCTGACGACGGGCCGGGTCGTGTCCGAGCCGCCGCCCTGCGCCGGGAGCGCCTCCAGTGGGACGGCCATGACTCCGTTGGGAGAGTCCCAGACCGCAAAGCCCTGGTGGTCGGCCGCCGCGGCCACGCGGACGCCTCCGTACGAGCCCCCGCGAGCGATGTCGACGGCAGGCGACCAGTTCACGCCGTCGTCGGATGAGCGGTAACGGATCGCCGATCCCGCGTCCCAGATGGCGTGCAGGCGGCCGGCTGGGTCCTGGTGGAGGTCATACGAGCCGAAGCCCTCCCCGACGATCTGGACCGGGGGGCTCCAGCCGCTTCCGGTGAACTTCGAGACCCAGCCGGTGTCCGGCGACCCCGTCTGCTGCCAGAACAGGAACAAGCCGTTCGAGCCGCCGGCCAGGGACGGGCCGAACGCCGTTGTGATGCCATCCGATGTGATCGTCTGCTCAGCGCCCCAGTTGGCCGCGACGTTGATGTCTCCGGAGCTGTGCATCCGCCACGCCAGCCGGCCGGGATTGACCTGAAGGTCGTACACGGCGACTGGGCGCCCCTCGTGGAGGCCGATGGCGGCCTCCTCGCTGTTTGTCGAGGCCACGACGGCCTCGTCGGTCTCCGGGACGCCCGCGTTGAAGGCCGGCGCGTTCTGAACGATGGCACCGCCGGTGGTGAACTCAGTGATCGTCGTTATGGTGTCGCCGGGCCCGTACACGGCTTCGGCCGGGTCCGCGCGGTCGGCTATCCGGCTTCGGTTGGCGGGCGGGAAGGTCAGGCCGTTGTCCACCGAGCGGTCAGACCAGAGTCCGTTCTCGCTGACGTTCGGGCCGAAGCGCCCGTGCGCCACGATCACCTCGTTCGGACGCGTGAAGACGTGGGCCCGGGTGCCCACGAACGGAGCGCTGCCGCTCAGGGCCTCACAATTGCTCGGACCTCCGCCGCCGCGAACGAGCTGGCAGTACCCGGCCACCTCCGGGTCCGCCACGCCATCGACCCACACAATGTGAGCGGTGCCGCCGGCGTCGACGGCTATGTCAGGAACCGCGGCGCCGGCGCCGCTCATCTGCACCGGCGTTGCCCCGAGCGCCGGCGCCGCGACGATCAGGCAGGCGAAGAGAGAGGCTGTGCCGAGCAGTCGCAGGCGGCCCATCTAACCACGAGTCGTCTCGCCCAGCAAGGACTGGTTCTTCTCGTATTCGTAGGTGCGCGGGTCGAAGGAGATGATCGTGTCGCGTTCGTGGAAGGGGTACTTGCGTGAGACGGTGACCCGCTCCGGGCTCGCCTCGATCACGTTGTAACAGGGCTTCGTCTTGCCTCGCAGGCGGGTGGTCGAGACGGTGCCGGCGTTGACCACGAACAGGTTCTCGATCCGCCAGGCGTACGGAACGTGCTTGTGGCCCGAGAGCACCATGTGCACGCCCGCGCGCTGGAGGCACTCGAGGGTGTCGCCCGCATCGTGCACCACGTTGCGCTCACGGCCCGTGCCCGGCACCGGCAGGAGGTGGTGGTGGAGCACGAAGATGCGCAGGAAGGCCTCGCTCGAGGCGAAGCGCTCCTCGATCCAGGGGTAGCGGCCGCGGCCGATCACGCCGTGGTCGAGGTCGGGCTCGGTCGAGTCCACGGCCACGATCGAGACTCCCTCGTGGTGGAGCTCGGCGCTGCGATCGCCGAACAGCTCCTCGAAGTGGACGTAGCCGACGTTGCGCGAGTCATGGTTGCCGGGGATCACGAGTAAACGCTCGCACTCGACCCGGTCGAGGTACGCGCGTGCGCTCTCGTACTCGGCGCGCAGGCCGTCACCGGTCAGGTCGCCGGACACGATGACCACGTCCGGGGCGAGCTCGTTGACCTCGATCAGCGCGCGGTCGAGAAGGCTCGGGACGAAGAACGGCGACTCGCAGTGCAGGTCGGAGAGGTGGGCGATCGTGACCCGCGTCATGCGGGCTCCCGCCTGAGCGACTCGCCAAGGCGAAGGTCCTCGGGCACGTCGGAGTCGCCGCTGAGCGCGGAGCGAACGCGCAGGTAGTCGGCGGCTTCTGCCACGTCGTGAAGGCGAAGGATGGCGGCTCCGCCCTCGACGGCGGCGCCGACCGCGGCGAGCGTCCCGGCCAGCCGATCCGCCGGGGGGCGCTCACCGAGCGCCCC